>JAGNSM010000228.1 GCA_017988045.1 Fusobacteriaceae bacterium | reverse complement strand
ACACTTGAAGATGGTGTAAACTTTGTATTGAATAATTTTGAGAGAATGCATGGTGGAGAGATATTTATCCCAAAAATTCCATCTATGAAGATGACAGAATTAGCAAAAGCATTAGCACCAAACTTACCTCATAAGATTATAGGTATAAGACCAGGAGAAAAGATGCATGAAGTTATGATAACTTCAAATGATAGTGTTGTAGAATTTGATGATCATTATGTGATTACTCCAACTATTCAGTTTGCACATAAAGTTAATTTTACTACAAATGCACTAGGACAAAAAGGGAAAGATATAGGCATAGGCTTTGAGTATAACTCATTAAATAATGCTGAGTGGCTTACAAATGATGAATTTTTAGACATGGTGGAGAGATCGTAAAGATGAAAATTGCTATAATTGGAGGCACAGGCTTATTAGGATCTAATTTACTAAAATTATTTTCTGAAGAAAATGACACGGTAGCTTTTTCTAGAAAAAATGCAAGTAATGTTTTTAATAAAAACCATATAATTGATTTTAATATGTTAGAAAATGAATTAACAAAATATTTTAATGTGTGGAAACCGGATATAATCATTAATACTGTAGCACTTGTTAATTTACAATTGTGTGAAGATGATATAGTGGCCGCAAATTATATAAATAGTGATATAACACAAAAAATTGCTAAAATTGCAGATTCTTATAATAGTTACTTTATTCATATATCTACAGACCATTATTATAATGATAATAATATTATACATGATGAAGAAATGGATATAAAAATATTAAATAATTATGCAAAAACTAAATATAATGCAGAGAAAGAGGTTATGAAATATAATAATAATTTTTTAATTGTACGCACTAATATTATTGGATATAGAAGACGAAGTGCTAAGTCATTTTTTGAATGGTTATTGACATCTTTAGAGGCGCAAGAAACTATAAATTTATACGCTAATTTTTACACCTCACCTATAAGTGTAAATGAGCTTGGAAATATATTAATAAAATGTTACAAAGCAAATTTAACAGGTATCTACAACATAGCATCAAGAGAAGTAATTGATAAATATACATTTGGTATTAAAACAGCAAAAAAATTTGGACTTAAATTGGATAATATTAAGAAAAGTATTATAAGCAATAAAGAGCATAGTTTATCAAGAGCATTAACCTTGGGACTTGATGTATCTAAAATAGAAAACGATTTAAATATCAAAATGCCTACTATTGATGAGACATTAAATAATTTATATAAAGAATATAAGGACAACAATGAATAATAATAATTTTAAAATTGGGAATAGTGATATAAGTACAAATTCTAAAACATATTTTATAGCAGATATTGCTGCAAACCATGATGGAGATTTAGAAAAAGCAAAAGATTTAATTTATATGGCAAAAGAAGCAGGAGCAGATGCAGCTAAGTTTCAACATTTTAAAGCTAAAACTATTGTAAGTGATTTCGGCTTTAAAAATCTTGGTTCAAAAGCAAGTCATCAAAAAAATTGGAATAAGTCAATATATGAAGTATATGAAGATGCAGAAGTTCCACTTGACTGGACAGAAACTTTATATGAAACTTGTCAAAAAGCAGATATAGATTTTTTTACTTCACCATATGATATAAATGAGATAGATTTTATAGATAAGTATGTTCCTGCATATAAAGTTGGTTCAGGAGATATTACTTTTCATAAAATTATTGAAAAAATGGCAAAATATCATAAACCTGTTTTAGTTGCTACTGGTGCATCAAAACTTGATGAAGTAATTAATGTTATGAACATGGTTGAAAAAGTAAATAAAAATATTGTTTTAATGCAATGTAATACAAACTATACTGCAAATGATGAAAACTTTAAATACATACAGCTTAATGTATTGAAGTCTTATGCTCAACTATTTCCCAATGCTATTTTAGGTTTATCTGATCATACACTTGGACATACAACTGTTTTAGGTGCGGTAGCGTTAGGTGCAAAAGTTATAGAAAAACATTTTACTGATAATAATAATTTGTCAGGACCGGATCATAAGTTTTCTATGAATCCAAAAACTTGGAAAGAGATGGTAGAGAGAACAAGGGAATTAGAATATGCATTAGGCAGTTCAATTAAAAAAGTTGAAGATAATGAAAAAGAAACATGTATATTGCAAAGAAGATGTTTAAGAGCTTCACGAGATTTAGTACAAAATGAATTAATAACATCAGATATGATTCAAGTTCTTAGACCAGCTCCACAAGGTTCAATATTACCTTATGAGATAGATGATATTATTGGAAAAAGACTTAACAATAATATTGTGCAAGGTTCAGAATTTAAATGGAGTGATATAAAATGATTTGTGGCAAACATGTTAGTTTAAGGGCAATAGAAAAAGAAGATTTACCACAACTTATGCAGTGGAGAAATAAACCTACATTACGAAAATACTTTAGAGAAACTAATGAAATAAATAGCATAAATCAAGAAAAATGGTTTGACATGGTTAATAATAAAAACTCAATTCATAAAATGTTTTCTATTGTTAAGTCTGATACAAATGAGTTGATGGGAGCTTGTGGATTATGTTACATAGACTGGGTAAATAGGAGTGCTGATTTTTCTATATATTTAGGTTATGATGATATATACATTGATGATAAGTATGCAATAGATGCTGCAATACTAATGAGGGATTATGGATTTAATATTTTAAACCTTCATCGACTATGGGCAGAAATTTATAGTATAGATGAATCAAAAAAGAAATTTTTTAATATATTAAACTTTAAACTAGATGGAGAATTTAGAGAAACTTACTGGTATGATGGTAAATGGCATAATTCTTTATTTTATTCACTTTTAAGTAATGACTATGAATAGAAATAAATGTATAGCAATAATACCAGCACGAGGTGGAAGTAAGCGAATACCAAAAAAGAATATAAAAGATTTCTTTGGTAAACCACTTATTGCTTATAGTATAGAAGTTGCACTTGCATCTGATCTTTTTGAAAAAG
>JAGNSM010000227.1 GCA_017988045.1 Fusobacteriaceae bacterium | reverse complement strand
CCATCAGAAATAGCAACTGAACAGTTTTTAGACGAGGTTTCTATATGGAGGATTTTCATTTAAATTATAGCTTTTTTATATTCTTGATTGCTAATATAGTTTTCCACAGAAGAAATATATTCTGAAAGAAACTCTATAACATAAGTTTTTGCGTCTTCTAACTGAGAAAAAGTACTTGAACTTCCAACTTCAATAAATGACTTTTCTCCATGTGCTAACCAGTTTCTCTTTCTTTTTATTTCGAGTAATGTTTGTCCATGAGTATTTTCATCGTAAACTCTTTTTATATTTCCTATTTGCAATTTAACGGACTTTGCAGTTGAAAAAATGGTTTTAGCATCCAAAGACCCACCATAATTAATTTCATTTGAGGCTAGAACAATAGTATCACTGAATATTTGGTTTGCAATATTCATAATGGTATCAATAATCGTTTCCTTTAGTTTTTTGTCATCATGTTTGTAAAGATTATTGAGCCAATATTTTTGAATCTCTTCAATAATATCAAAATATTTTAAACCTTTATCATTTATATCATCAAAAATTGTTATGATAGAATTGTAAATTGTTGATTCTATAAGATTGTACAATAAAAGATATGATGTAGATCTTAATGTATCTATTTTGTTATTATCAATAATCAAATTTTCTATTTTATTCTCATCAATATTAAATCCAAAAATTTTAGGCTTTTCAAACTCAATAATTCTTAAGATTTCATAAAATGAATTTATTTCTGAAATTCTTTTAACAAACTCATTTCTAATTTCCATAGTTTAAAGAATTTATATCAATTTTACCCAAAAGACAATCTCTTACAAACTCAATCCTACCGATTACTTTGCTTTTATTATTCGCAGCATCTGAAGTTGTCCATTTTTTAAATTCATTAGAATCTAACCATTTAGTATCCTCCACTTCCAAATTGCTTTTTTCTCTTAATGCTAAATTAGTTCCCACAGAAATTGCTTCAAAACGAACTTTAGGAATAGTTTTAGAACCTTCAGTTTTTCTAAAACCATTTGGAATATTTTTTTCAATAAATTCTAAAGTTCTATCTAATTCATTCTTCATAATAGTTTTTTGACTTTCATCAAAAATTTTATCTGTTTCCGATATATAATTATCTAAAAATGCTTTAGGTGTTAATTTTTGATTATAGTTTGTATATTCATTAGAATATCCATAAAAACGAGTAATAAGCTCTTCTTTTTCTCCTCTTAACTTTTCTGTTTCTTTTCTTGAACTGAAAAGTTTATTAAATTCTTCTGAATTGGACATTTCAAGAATAAATGAATAAAACTTATTTCCTATAAATTTGCCTTTTCTTATTTCTGCAGGGGATAATTTTATTCCTCCTTCATTTACTCTTCTAAAGATATCAGCTCTAACTCCTTCATCTGTATTTTCATTGATAATATACAATTTGATTTGTGTATTTAGAAATTTTCTTTGACGTGAAGAACTCAAATCAGAAAAAGTAAAGCCATTTAGTGCTGATAATTCCTCTAAAGCATTAAGAGTCAATTCATTATCAAAAAATGATTTAATAGATGAAAGTCTTTGAACTCCATCTAAAAGTTCCATATTTCCATCATCGTCTAATTCAAACGCAAATAAAGGTTGAATAGGGACTCCCATGAAGAGAGACTCAATAAATTTAGATTGCATGTCAACATGCCAAACAAAATCTCTTTGATAAACAGGAACATATAACCCAGAAATATATTCTTCCTCAAAACTAGCTTCCTGATCTTTTAAAACAAATTTTTTTAAAAGTTCTCCAATAGAAAAATCTGCTATCCTATATAAATACTCAATTTGTATTTCTTTTATTTGTTCCTCAGCTAATTGTTGTTCTTCTGGTGTTTTCATAATTTATTTAGTTTTTTTAAATGTTCTTTTACACTTTTTGCAACTACTTGCCCTAATTTAACTGGAACAGCATTTCCTATTTGTCTTGCTAAAATTGTAGAATTATAATCTTGATCATTTTTAACAAATTTATAATCTAAGGGAAAGGTTTGTAATAAAGCTGCCTCTCTAAGTGATATTGCTCTATCTTGTACTGGATGACCAAACCTACCATTTCCATACCCAATACATTGAGTTGTCATTGTTGGAGATGGCTTTTCCCAAACCATTCTTCCATAAACACTAGGAAAAGATTTACCAGTTTCTTTTTTATGACATTCTAATCTCAAGTCTTCATTCCAATCTTTCCAACTTCCACCATAAGGTGTTGCTTCAATCCTTTTTTTATTTTTCGGTGTGAGTTTTCGACTAAAATGAATAGGATCATTTATGTCTTTTTCTCCGTCCTTAATGAAAGGTAATTCTCCAATAGCATCTTTTACCGTAACATATGAGTCTCTATTGTGAGTCTTAGGAATTAGTTTAATTTCACCAAATTTAGAAGCTAATAAAATCAATCTTTTCCTATTTTGAGGAATACCATAATCTGGACAATTTACTACTTCATAGTGAACATAATAACCTAAAGATTTTAGATTGGAAACAAAATCTTCAAATACTGGGGCTTTTTTAAAATTAATGAGCTGTGCCACATTTTCCATTGAAACTATATCTGGCTGAACTTCATTTATCAAACGTGAAAATTCGTATAAAAGTTTCCATTTATTACTATCCTTATCTTTATCTTTAAACATATATGAAGAAAAATTTTGACAAGGTGCACATCCAACTAATATTTTTAAATCAGTATTTTCCCCATAAATTCTATTTATTTCTTGGGCAGATATGTCAGTTATACTTTTTGCTATAAATTCTGATTTATTATTTTCTTCAAACGCAAAACGACAGGTTTCATCAATATCAATTCCTGCAAGAACATTGAAATCTTCTTGTATGAATCCGTGTGAAAGTCCGCCAACTCCACAAAATAAGTCAATTACATTTGGCATTAATAAAAATATTTTTTCAAAATTATAACAAAATTATTTCAAATTGAAATAATTACTTCCTAAAAATCGTTCTCGGTTCTGC
>JAGNSM010000226.1 GCA_017988045.1 Fusobacteriaceae bacterium | reverse complement strand
ATGCTATATAATGTTGTAGACAGAATTTTTATAAGTAGAGGAGTTGGGACTTACGCTTTGTCTGCACTTTCACTTACGTTTCCTTTATTTAATGTTTTGGCAGGAATTACAGCTTTTATATCTGTAGGAGCAACAGCAAAAATAGGACTGAAATTGGGAGAAAATAAGAAAGAAGAAGCTGAAAAAATTCTAGGGAATGTATTTTTTATATTTATTATTATTAGTATCAGTTTGACAATTTTTGGAAATTTATTTATAGATAAAATACTGTATTTTCTAGGGGCTAATGAAAGTACTTTTTCAATGGCATATGATTATTTAATTATTTTGATTGATGGCTTATTTTTTATGATTTTTCCATTTGGAATAATGGGACTTATGCAAGCAGAAGGTAATCCTAAAAAGTCAATGGTCGCAGCAATTTTAGGGGCATTGATAAATTTATGTTTAGACCCTATATTTATTTTTGTATTTAAAATGGGAATAAAAGGAGCGGCAATAGCAACAGTTTTAGCAAATGTTATAGTAGCAATTTATATTACTTATCATTTTTTATTTGGGAAAACTAGATATTTAACATTAAGAAAAGAAAATTTGAAAATAGATATAAAATTGATGGTAGAAGTAATGAAGATAGGAATTTCACCATTTTTTAGAAAAATGGCTACAAGTACAACAATTTTAGTAGTTAATAGAGCCTTGATTAGTTACGGTGGAAGCAGTTCTGTGGCAGTATTAGGTATAATTGATACAATATCCTCAATCATATTTATGATTGTCATGGGAATAAATGAAGGAACTCAGCCTATAATTTCATATAATTATGGTGCTAGAAATTATAAAAGAGTAAAAGAAGCAATTTTTAAGTCACTTTATATTTCAACAATAATAGGAAGCTTCTCGCTAATTCTGGTTTTTATGTTTAAAAGAGACATAATTGGGATTTTCAGTAAAGATTTAACTCTTATAAAAAAATGTGAGGAAGTGCTCTTAATTTACATGATGATGACTCCGCTTTTGGGATTTCAAACTTTGGGAGTTAATTTTTTTCAGGCAATAGACAGAAGTAAAATAGCAATATTTTTGAATATATTTAGAAAAGTTTTAATGCTAATACCATTAATTTTTATATTTTCTAAAAGTTTTGGAGAAATAGGGATATGGTATGCGAATCCAGTTTCGGATTTTATTGCGGCCATCGTTACTTTCTATTTTTTAAAAAGAGAATTTAAAATATTAAATCATAAATAAAAGGAGTTTAAGGGATGGAATATGAAGAGTTAAAGATGAAAAAATTTAGTTTTATATATTTATCACAAGAAGAATGTAGTGTTTGTAGCGTGACTAAGCCAATTTTTGAAGAACTCGCAAGTAAATATGAAAATGCTACTTTTACACATATAGACTTAAATACCAACGAAGATGCTAAAGGATATTTTTCTGTGTTTACAATACCTGCTATTTTGGTTTATTCAGAAGGAAAGGAAATTTTAAGAGAAGCTAGATTTTTTAATTTTAAAGAAATTGAAAATTTTTTAGATAGATACTATAAAATGATTTTTAATATCAAAATTCAACCGTAAAATACACTTTAAATTGACATTGTGATTCAAAATAGAATTTAATGTCAAAAATAAACGCAAAAATCAAAAGAATTTTTCTAAAATTTTACCTACATTAATAGAATAAAAATGTTATTCTATATATAACATCTATAAATGGGGAGGAATAAAATGAAGAGATTTAATTTTTTTGTACTAATGTTACTATTTTGTCAAATGGCTTTTTCAGCAGAAATTGTTAAGCTAACAGATGAGGCATCAATTGACAAAGTAATAAAAGAGATGACACTAGAAGAGAAGGCAAAATTAGTGTGTGGAATGGGAATGACATCAAAAAAAGTTCCAGGAGCTGTTGGAAGTACTTACGAAATTCCTAGATTAGGTATTCCAGAATTAGTAGTTTCTGATGGTCCAGCAGGATTAAGATTAGGGGGGACTTTTAGCGGTGTAAAAGCAGTGTATGCAACAGCTTTTCCTATACCAGCAGCAATGGCTTCTACTTGGGATTTAGATTTACTTAACAAAGTTGGAATTGCAATGGGAGCAGAGTCAAAGGCATTTGGTGTAGATGTGTTATTAGGGCCAGCATTTAATATTAAAAGAGATCCTTTAAATGGAAGAAACTTTGAATATCTGACAGAAGATCCTTACTTAAATGGAAGATTGGCAGCAGCAATAGTAAAAGGGATTCAATCTGAGGGAGTAGGAGTTAGTATCAAGCATTTTGCAGTAAATAATCAAGAGACTAACAGAATGTCAATAAATGAAGTTGTAAGTGAAAGAGCATTAAGAGAAATATATCTATCTGCTTTTGAATATGTTGTAAAAAACAGTGACCCGTGGACTGTAATGAGTTCATATCCAAAAATAAATGGAGTTCATGGAGCACAAAATAAATATCTTCTTACAGATATACTTAAAAATGAATGGAAATTTAATGGACTTGTAATGTCAGATTGGTTTGCTGTTAAAGATGCTGTAGCAGCAGTAAATGCAGGAAATGACCTTATAATGCCTGGTGGGCCTAAATGGGGTGGGCAAGGAGATACATCTGATGATGTCCTTGCTGGATTGAAAAATGGAACTATTAAAGAAGCTGATATAGATAAAAATATTAAGAATATATTGAAAATAGTGTTAAAAAGTTTAAGCTTTAAAGGTGATTTGCCAACAAATAAACCTGACTTAAAAGCAAATGTTGAAATTGTAAGAAAAACAGCGGCAGAAGGGATGGTTTTATTAAAAAATGAAAAAACTTTACCTATTCAAAACAATGTAAAACTAGCATTATTCGGTAAAAATGCTTCAAATTATGTAACTGGTGGAGGAGGAAGTTCAGAAGTTAATGCTGCTTATAGAGTGCAACTTTTAGAAGGACTGACTAATGAAAATTATAAAGTTATTGATTCAAAAGATGGAAAGAAATTTGAAGAGGGAATGAATAGTAAAGA
>JAGNSM010000018.1 GCA_017988045.1 Fusobacteriaceae bacterium | reverse complement strand
GCTTGGTGAAAATAGCTAGGGGGGTACACCTGGTCCCATTCCGAACCCAGAAGTTAAGTCCCTATACGCCGAAAGTACTTGGAGAGTAGTCTCCTGGGAGGATAGGTATTTGCCAAGCTTTTTTAATTATAGAGACGTTTTATACGTCTCTTTTATTATTTATAATGTAAAGTTTTTCATAACTTAATTATCTTTCGCTTTACATTGAAAAAAAACTTAAAGTATGATAAAATACTATGAAGTATACATTGTTTTGGAGGTTTAGATGAAAAATTTATTGTTTATGGTAATTGTTGGAACTTTTATTGGTTGGGTAACTAATTATATAGCTATAAAATTATTATTTAGGCCATATAATGAAATAAATATTTTGGGATTTAAATTGCAAGGAGTAATACCTAAGAGAAGAAAAGAATTGGCAGAAAATATAGGGAAAACAATAAATGCAGAGCTTATTTCTATAAAAGATATAACAAATACGATTGATTCTATGGAATTAGAAATTGAAATTGATAAAATAGTAGGAGATATTGTTGATAAGAAGATTAAAGGAGATTTTTTAAGTAAAAACCCTATGCTTAAAATGTTTGTAAGTGATTCGATAATTGATAAAATTAAATCTTATATAAAATCGGCTATTGAAGAAAATAAAGGAGAGATAGTAAATACTATAATTGGGAAACTTGAAAAAGAAATTGATTTCGAAGATTTAATAATAAAAAAAATTAATGAATTTTCTTTAGAAGATGTTGAAAAGATGACGATAAATATAGCGAAGAACGAATTAAAACATATTGAATATATAGGAGCTGTTTTAGGAGCTTTTATAGGTGTTATTCAATATCTACTTATAACAATTATATAAAGGAGATATTTATGAAAAATTTATCGTTTATAGTATTTGTATTACTTATAAATTTAAGTATTTTAGGAGCAAATATTAATGGAACAGTAAAAGTTGAAGATAATGATTCTTTAGGAGTTTTTATCTATGTAGAAGGACAAAATAAATATGATATATCAGATAGTAAAGGACGATTTAATATATCAGGATTGCAAATAGGTCAAGAATATACGCTTGTACTTCAAAAAGGTTTGCTACAAGATTATAAGAAAACCGTTAAAGTAACTTCTGAAAATACAATTGCAAGTATTATTATTCCTTCTGAAAAATCTACAAATAAGGAAAAAGTAATTGAAAAAAATTCAGAATCAATAAAAGATACAACATCAAAAACATCAGCAACTGTGAAAGAAAATATTAAAAATGTTGGAAATGTAAGTTCAATTGAAAAAAAGACAGAAACATCAGAAATTAAAGCGATAAAAATTTCAAAGGTAAATTTAATTGGTAAAGTAAATTCAGTTTTATCTGGAGATATATTTTTACAATTAAGTGGTCAAAGTTATGGAATTATAGTGAAAGCTAATGGTAGTTTCAAACTAAATTTGAATCCTGGGAAATATACAGCAACATTTATACAAGAGGGAGCTTTTACAAAAAAAGTTACTTTTAATGTTGGAAAAAATGGAACTGATGCAGGAACTATAGTTATGGAAGCTATTGATTTTAATAATTTAACTCTTAATTTGCCAGAAAAATTAGAAAACGGAGTAGTTCAACTTTATAAAGATGGATTTTTAGAGTATTCTTCTAAAGTAGATAAAAATTCTAATAATATTTTAATAAAAGGATTGAAAAAAGGTAAATATGATTTAGTAGTAAAAGCTTTTGGGAAAGAGGATTTTAATTCAGAAGTTAATATTATGGGAAATAGTAATGTTGATATTAAGTTTAATGATTTGGTTAAAGAAAATAAAATATTTGTAAATGTTTTCCCTAAGGATGCAGAAACAGAGCTAAGAATATTCGATGGAAATCAAATGATAAAATCTGTGTTAGTTAAAGATATTGCAGTAATTGAAGGATTGGATAGTAAAAAAACATATATTGTTGAAACATTTGATTCTAAATATAAAAAAAATGAGATTAAAAGAGTTTCTACAGGAGATAATATAAATCTTAATTTAGTAAGAGAAATAAAGGGAACAGTAATTAGTGGTTATGTATCACCGTTCAATAGCGGGGCTAAAATTATGGTCTTAGATAAAGGGCAAATATTAGCTGAAACAACTACTGATGAAACTGGATATTATGAATTGGAGTTTTCTGAAAAAATATCTGGAGAAAAAAATATTAGAGTAAGTGCTGAAGATTTTAAGGATGAAATTTTTTTAGAAAACTTCGAAACAGGAAAATCAGTTTATGAAAAAAATATAATGCTTTTACCGTATACAACTAAAATAAGCGGAAATGTAAGTTTTGATAAAGGGAATAGTTTGTCAAATGTCCTTGTACTTATAGAAAAGCTAGGAATATGGCAATTTACTAATTCTAAAGGTGAATATTACTTCACAAATTTGCCAGAATCTGAGTATGAAATAACTTTTAAAAAATTAGGTTATACAACTAAAATTGAAAAAGTAAAGGCAACAAAAGATGAAATGAGTAAAAGAGATGTTGTTTTAAATTCTATTGGAAAGCTTGTATTTAGAAGTAATATTGAAGAGTATAAAATCAATTTAAATGGTAAAGAATTAAATATTAATTCTAAATTATATGAGAGTATACAAGGAATGGGAATAATAACTGTTACAGGAACTAAATCAGGTTATTTACCTATTACAACTAAGATAAAACTTACAGAAGCTGGAGAAATTAGAGATATAATTTTTGACTTTATAAACATTGAAGAGCAAAATAAAATGGTAAAATCAAAAATTACTAAGATTAATTCTGATATTAAAGAGTTAAAAATTGGAGAAGCTGAGGAATCATTGAATGAATTGGGTAAAATGAAATCTTTGAAATCTTATGAAAAAGATTATCTTGAAATTAAAGGTAAGCTAAAAAGTGCCAAATTAAGACTGTTTGATATTGATAGAAGTATTAAATTTGAAATTGAAAAAGTTAAGGAAAATATAAAGAAATCTGAAGCATCTAAAGTTGGTTATGTTGAAAAAAATAAAAATTTAACAAAATTATACAAGGAAAGTGTTGATTATTTAGAAAAGATAATATTATCTCATCCATATACAACATATAGATATGATGTTAATATCCTTCAAAGTGATATATATGCTAAGTTGGGAATGCCAAATAGTGCTAAAAACGCTATGGAAGAAGCCAAGAAATATGAAGGTAGAAGAAAAGAGTAGATACAATGGATAGAGTACTATCAAACAAAGAATTCACAAATGAAGGTGAATATCAAAAAAATCTTAGACCTAGAAATTTTAAGGAATATATAGGACAAGATAAGTTGAAAGAAAAAATGAGTATTTTTATAGAGGCAGCAAAATTGAGGAAAGAGTCAGTTGACCATATATTATTATATGGTCCGCCAGGACTTGGTAAAACAACTCTAGCAGGTGTTATTGCCAATGAAATGGGAACGAATCTTAAAATAACCTCAGGTCCTGTTTTGGAAAAATCAGGAGATTTAGCTGCCATTTTGACATCTCTGGAAGAAAATGATATACTGTTTATTGATGAAATTCATAGACTTAATACTTCGGTAGAAGAGATACTTTATCCTGCAATGGAAGATGGAGAATTGGATATAATTATCGGTAAAGGTCCTTCAGCAAGGTCTATAAGAATTGAGTTGCCATCATTTACATTAATTGGAGCGACTACAAGAGCAGGACTATTGTCAGCACCTCTTAGAGATAGATTTGGTGTGTCACACAGAATGGATTATTATACAATAGAAAACCTAATGGATATAGTACTTCGTGGAGCAGAAATTTTGGGTGCTAAAACAGAAAATGATGGAGCATTTGAAATTGCAAAAAGAAGTAGAGGAACTCCTAGAATAGCTAATAGATTTCTTAAGAGAGTAAGAGACTATAGTGAAATAAGAGGGAAGGGTATAATAACTCAAGAAATTGCAATGGAAGCATTGGCTCTCTTAGGAGTAGATGAGCTTGGGTTAGATGAACTTGATAGAGAAATACTAAATGGAATAATAGAAAATTATAATGGTGGCCCAGTAGGTGTAGAAACAATGTCTTTACTTTTAGGAGAAGACAGAAGAACTTTGGAAGAAGTTTATGAACCTTACTTGGTAAAAATCGGATTTTTGAAAAGAACACATAGGGGAAGAATGGTAACTGAAAAAGGATACCTGCACATAGGAAAAGAAATTACAGTAAAGGAGTAATAATTATGAAAATAAGCACAAAAACAAGATATGGTTTACGGGCATTAATTCATATAGCTGAAGAAACTGCAAATGATGAAGATAAATTAGTAAGAATAAAAGAAATATCAGAAAATCAAAAACTATCTGTTCAATATTTAGAGCAAATACTTTTTAAATTAAAAAAATCTGGTATAATTGTAGGAAAAAGAGGACCTAATGGTGGATATAGATTAAACAAAGAGCCAAAGGATATTTCAATTTTAGAAATATTTAATATTCTTGAAACAGATATTAAGGTAGTAATGTGTGATAAACATAATAAAAATTGTGTGAGAACAGACTGTAGAACTCTTTATTTGTGGGAAAAACTAGATACAGCATTAAGTAAGATTTTAAAAGAAACAACACTTGCAGAACTTATGTTAAATGGTGCAATTGTATAATGATTACTGCTTTTGTTGAAAAAAATTCTGTTGTTGGAGAAATTATAGAAATTAAAGATAAAACTGAACTTAATCATATGAAGAACTCTTTTAGACTTCAAGTAGGAGACAGTTTAAGAATAGTTGATGGAGAATATGAGTATTTTACAGAAATTATTGAGTTATCTAAGAATGAAATGATTTGTAAAATTATAGAAAAAAAAGAAGATAGTTTTAGTACAAAAGTTGAAATTCATGCAGGAATAGGACTACTTAAAAATGATAAGATGGAACTTGTAATTCAGAAGTTGGTAGAAGTAGGAGTTAGTAAAATTATACCAGTTCAAATGCAAAGAACAATTGTAAAGATTAATGAAAAAAAAGAGAAATGGGATACAATTGCAAAAGAAGCTTTAAAGCAATGTCAGGCGGTAAAATTAACAGAGATTACTGAGCCCAAAGCTCTTAAAAAAATTGATTATAGTGAATATGATTTAGTGTTAGTACCTTATGAAAATGAAGTTGAAGTAAAAATATGGGAAGTATTAAAAAATAGAGAAAAATTAGGGAAAGTACTATTTATTGTAGGGTCAGAAGGTGGAATTTCTCAAGAGGAAATCGAATATCTGAAAGCTTGTGGAGCTAAAATAGTAACCTTGGGAAAAAGGATATTAAGAGCTGAAACAGCTGCTATAGTAGTAGGAGGAATATTAATAAATGAGATTTAAAAAAGTTGCTTTTTATACTCTTGGGTGTAAAGTAAATCAATATGAAACTGAGAGTTTGAAAAAGCAGTTTGTGGATAATCGTTTTGAAACAGCTGAGTTTGAAGAGTATGCAGATATTTATGTAGTAAATTCTTGTACTGTTACTTCCATAGCTGATAAAAAAACAAGAAATATGTTGAGAAGAGCTAAAAAACTCAATGAAGATTCTGTTGTTATTGCAACAGGATGTTATGCACAAACTAATGGAGAAGAGTTATCTAAGATAGAAGAAATAGATTATGTAGTAGGAAATACAGATAAGAATGCGATATTTAATCTTATAACTAAGATTGAAAGAGAAGAAACCCTTCCAAAATTAATTGTTAAAAATATTTTTGATGAAAAAATTTATGAAGAGATTGAATTTTCTACTTTGCGTGAAATGTCTAGAGCATATATAAAGATTCAAGATGGATGTAATAATTTTTGTTCTTATTGCAAAATACCTTTTGCAAGAGGTGGAAATAGAAGTAGAAAATTAAATAGCATTTTGGAAGAAGTGGAAACTTTAGCCAAAGATGGTTTTAAAGAAATAATACTTATTGGAATAAATTTAGGAGCATATGGAGAGGACTTGGAAGAAGAGTTTACTTTGGAGGATGTTCTTGAAAATTGCTGTAAGATAGAAGGTATCGAGAGAATCAGATTGGGTTCCATATATCCTGATAAAATAAATGATAGGTTCATAAATCTATTGAAAACAGAGAAAAAAATGATGCCACATCTACATATATCACTTCAAGCTGGTGATGATGAAATACTAGAGCTTATGAAAAGAAAATATAAAAGAGCAGAAGTAATAGAGGTTTTATCTAAGTTAAAAAAAGAAGTACCTAACATTGAGTTTACAGGGGATGTAATTGTAGGTTTCCCTCATGAAAAAGAAAATAATTTTCTTAATACATATAATTTGATTGAAGAGATTACTTTTGCTGATTTGCATATTTTCCAATATTCAGATAGAGAAAAAACTTTGGCATCAATTTATGAAGAAAAAGTTGATTCTAAAACTAAAAAAGATAGAGCAGACAGGCTAGAAGCATTAAGAGAAGAGATGTATAAGAAAACAAGAGAAAAATATTTGAATAAAGAAGTCAAAGTGCTTATAGAAGAAATTAAACATAAAAAAGCCTATGGTTATACAGAAAACTATATTAAAGTTCAAATAAACAACTTTCAAGGTTCAGTTAATGAAATCAAAAACATTGAAATCAAAGAATTGTTAAAGGGGATGCTTATAGGTGAATAAAAAAACATTAAATAGAAAAAAGACTTTTTTAATAATTTGGGTATTATTACTTTTAGGAGCAGTATTTCTTTTAAATCGTTATTTTAATGGTAAAACAGAAGTAGAGTATACGAAATATCTTGTTATAGGTAAAGAAAATGTTTTTGTTGTTTATGATGATAAAATATCTTTGAAAATTCCTCAAGATACTTACGTAGGGAATGACAAGAAGGTAGAAGATTATTTGAAGGACAAAGATTACTCTGAATTGTTTCAAGTAATAAAAAGTATATTTCCAGAAGAATTAGAAGGATATGTAGTACCAAAAAGAAATTTAGATATAGCTACAGCATATTCTATAAATATTCCTTTAATGAAAAATGGAGAAAAAAATTATATTTTGACTTCAGAACTTAATAAAGTATTTATTAAGCTATATTATGGTGATGTTTCTAGTGAAAATTCAGGAAATATAATGGTAGATGTTCTTAATGCTACTGGAAGAGCTGGATATTCAAGAAAAATAGGTGAAAAAATTCAAAAAGATTTGGGATATAAATTTAATCCTGCAACTTATGAAGAAGAATCAGATTATAGTTATATTGTAAATAATAGCTTAACTCCAAAACAATTACAAGATTTGGTTATGGCAACAGATGCAAAATATATAAGAATCAAAGAAAAAAGTAAATTACCAACACCAGCTAATGCTGTAGTAATAGTTGGTAAAGAGTCAGAAGGTGTTTTGGGAATAGATATTTTAAAAAACATTGAGGTAGATAAAGAAAAAACTGAAATTTTAAAAAAAGATGGATATAAAAATTTAAAAAGCATAGTAACGAAAGAAAATATAGAGTCGTCTTATATAGAATATAAGGCTGAAGATTATTATATTGCGTATAAAATATCCAAAGTATTAGGAATTGATAGTCTTATAGAAAGTAAAGATGTAAGTGAAAAGATAAAAGTTTATATTAAATAATGGAGGTTTGATGAATAATAAAATTAAAACGATAGTTGATGCAATAGACGGACTAAAAGGGGAAGAAATTTTAGTATTAGATTTTGAAAAGAAAAGTTCTCTGTGTGATAAAGTTGTTATATGTACAGCTAGGTCTGATAGAAATGCTCAAGCTATAGCTGATGAGTTGGAATCAAAGTTGCAAAAAAATGGAGAAAAAAAGCTAGGAATAGAAGGCTATAACGATGGAAATTGGATTTTAATGGATTTTGACGATGTAATTGTTCACATATTTTTAAGAGAGACTAGAGAATACTATAAACTAGAACAATTATGGAACTTTGCAAAGGAAGAATATAAGGCTTAATGGACTTACTAATTGTTTTAGCTTTAGTTTTGTTGGAAAGCAGTGTTTATGTAGATTTTCCATATAATGTCGTTTCTATAAGTGTAGTGGGTTATCTAACTTCTAAATATGAACTTTATTCTCTGCCATATGCAATTTTAATTGGTTTTATAATGGGACTTTCTGGTTATCATGTAGAAAGACCAATAATTTTTCTTATAATTTATTTGTTGATAATGAATTTAGTATTTAAACATTTATTGTTTAATAAGATAAATATAGTGTTTATAACACTTATAGAAGTTACGTTGTATTTAGTTTATATTAAATATTTTGAATTAGGTGTAGTTAGTCATATAAATTTGATAAAAGAATATATTTTTGTACTAATAATGAATATTGTACTTTTAAAGTCTGAAAGGGATTAGTTAAATGAAGAGAAAAGGAAGCGGAATGAAGTTAGGTAAAGATTTAGGAGTAAGAGTCATTTTTTTGAAGACTTTTATAATAATAATCTATGCTTTATTAATAACTCGTTTAGTTTACCTTCAGTGGTTTAAAGGTGAATATTATCATAAATTGTCTCAAGACAATAGAGTTAAAATAAAGAAAATCAATGCTCCAAGAGGAAAGATTTATGATAGAAGCGGAAAACTTTTAGTAACTAATTTACCTGGATATAAATTGATTTACCTTAATGGGAAAAAATATGATGATAAGACATTATCAGAAATATCACATCTAGTAGGTTTGCCAAAAGAATCTATTGAGAAAAAATTGAAATATGGAGATGTTTATCAATATACTGGAGAAAATGAGATAATTGACAATTTACCTGTTGAAAAAGCTCATGCTATAATGGAAAAACTAGATAAATATCCTTATTTAGATGTTATAACTTATTCAAAAAGAAATTATATTTATGATACCTTTGCATCTCATACAATAGGTTATGTTAAACCAATAACTAAAAAAGAATTAGAAGAATTGGGAGATAAGGGTTATACTAGAGAGAGTATAGTGGGGAAAAAAGGAATAGAGAAAAGTTACGATAAAATACTTCAAGGACAAGATGGACTGGAGTATATAGAAGTAAATGCATACAATAAACTTGTTAGCAATATGAATAGTGTAGAAGCTGTTTCTGGAAAGGGATTGGTTCTTAGCATAGATTATAGATTGCAAGCACATATGATGGAAGCCATGCAAGGGAAAATGGGCGCTTTTATAGCAATGAATGCTAAAACTGGAGAAGTTCTAACTATTTTAAGTAATCCAGAGTATTCACTAAATAAATTTTCAGACAAATTTACCACTGATGAGTGGAATGCACTTTTAAATGATCCATTAAAACCTTTGTACAACAGAGCAATTTCAAGTATATATCCACCAGGTTCTGTTTATAAAGTAGTGTCTTCGCTATCATTTTTGGAAGATGGTATAGATCCAGATATGACTATTTTTGATCCCGGTTATTTTCAACTTGGAAAATTCAGATATAGATCATGGAAAAAAGGTGGTCATGGAGTTACAAATATGGCAAAATCCCTAATAGAATCAGTAAATGTTTATTATTATACAATAATTCATCAACTGGGAATAGATAAATTAGAGAAAGTCTCTAAAGCTATGGGATTAGGGCAGCTTACGGGAATAGACGTGTTGGAAGAAAAAAGAGGAATAATGCCTTCGCCTGAGTGGAAAAAAGAAAAATGGAATCAAGGTTGGTATCCAGGAGATTCTATTAATCTGTCAATAGGACAAGGTTATTTATTAACAACACCAATACAGATATTGAATATTTATTCTATAATAGCAAATAAAGGATATAGTTATAAACCAAGAGTAGTGAAAGAAATAATAGATTCAAACGGAACTAAAACCGAAACACCTAAAGTAATAGCTTATAAATATGATGCAAAAAAAGAGTATTATGATACTATAACAAATGCTCTTATAGATACAGTGGCAAAAGATAATGGTACTGCAAAAGCTTTGAGAACTAAAGACTTACAGATAGCAGCAAAAACGGGATCAGCTCAAAATACTGGGCAAAAATCAGGAAAAGAATCTCATGCATGGACAGCAGGTTTCTTTCCAGCTGAAAATCCAGAAATAGTTTTTGTTGCCTTTGTTGAAAATGGTGGAGGTGGAGGTGCAATTTCTGCACCGATAGCAAAAGCTTTTGTTGATAAATATTTAGAGTTGTATAAAGGTCGTATCAGTGAGGTGACTGAGAGTGCTAAAAGCCATTAGTGAAGGAATATTAATTGATGGAGATATAGAAAAAGAGATTGGTGAACTGGAAAAAAAACTGGATGATAAAGTTTTTTTTCAAGAAGGCACAGATTTTTTACTGTTTCCAGAGAATAAAGCTTTTTATCCGAGATTGAAAGAGCTTTTAGACAGGTACCAACACAATCTATTCCTGTTAAAAAAACAGGAAAGTCTTATCCAAAATACTTTTATTGAGAATACAGTAGTGAAAACTAATATTATTCAAAAAAGAGTAAGGTCAGGACAAAAAATAGAATGTGAAGGAGATGTAGTATTATTGGGAGATTTGGCACCTGGAGCAGAATTAATGGCAACAGGGAATGTCTTCATAATAGGAAATGCTCAAGGATTGGTACATGCAGGAGTGAACGGGGATAAAAAAGCAGTAATTGTGGCTTTAGAAATGAATGTTAACTTACTAAAAATTGCTGATGTAATGGCAAAAAATCCAGATGGTTCTAATGCTTTATTTCCTGAAATCGTCTATATTGATGAAGAAGGAAACTTTGTGGTAGAAGAGATAAAAAATAGTGAAAGTTTTAATAAATATCTCACTCAAAAAGTAAATAAAAAGCCGAAAAAAGGACTAAGTAAACTATTTAGAATATAGTTTTCTTGATTTTGTTATTAAAGACTAAAAGACAACTCTCTGTTAAATTATGAACGGAGGAAACAATTGTTAAAAAAAATATTTCAAGGTAAAAGAAATGAGAGTAAAAAAGTAGAAGAGAAGAAGGTAGAAGAATCTGTAATAGAAATATTAGCAGAATTACCTAAAGAAATAAAAAAAGAGGAAGAACCAAAAGCTAAAAAAGAAGAGAAAGTTTATGTTATTCCTCTAGGTGGAATAGAAGAAGTTGGGAAAAATATGACTCTTATCCAATATAGAGATGAAATTGTCATAGTAGATGCAGGGCTAACTTTTCCAGATGATGAACTATTAGGAATAGATTTGGTAATTCCAGATTATACTTATCTAGATAAAAATGTAGAAAAAATAAAAGGATTACTACTAACTCATGGTCATGAGGATCATATAGGTGGTTTACCATATTTATATAATAAACTTAAAAAGGATTTTCCTATTTATGGAGGTAAACTTACTTTAGCATTAGCTAGAACAAAACTAGATGGGCAAATTCCAAATACACTAAATGTTCCAATGAAAGAAGTAGTTGGAAGAGAAAAAATCAAAATAGGTAAATATTTTGAAGTAGAGTTTATAAGAGTAACACATTCAATAGCAGATGCTTATTCAATAGCTATAAAAACTCCAGCAGGAACAATAGTTCATACAGGAGATTTCAAAGTTGATCTTACACCAGTAGATGGAATAGGAATGGATTTCCAAAGATTAGCAGCTTTAGGAGAAGAAGGAGTAGATTTACTATTATCAGATAGTACGAACTCAGAAATTCCAGGATTTACACCATCAGAAAGAAGTGTTGGTGAAGCATTTAGAACAGAGTTTTCTAAGGCACCAGGAAGAATAATAGTTGCTGCATTTGCATCACATATTCATAGATTGCAGCAAATAATAGATATAACTAAAGAAACAGGAAGAAAAATTGCTATTGATGGAAGATCAATGGTAAAAGTATTTGAAATAGCTTCTGACTTAGGTTACTTAAAAGTTCCAGATGATATAATGGTTAATCTAAATACTGTAGAAAGTATGAAAGATAATAATGTTGTAATTCTTTGTACTGGAACTCAAGGAGAGCCAATGGCAGCTCTTTCAAGAATAGCTAAGAGAATGCATAAACATATTAAGATTAAAGAAGGAGATACTGTAATTATTTCTGCAACGCCAATACCTGGTAATGAAAAAGCAGTTATAAACAACATAAATAATCTTCTAAAACATGAAGCTGAAGTTGTTTTCCAAAAAGTAACAGGAATACATGTTTCAGGTCATGGAAGTAAAGATGAGCAAAAATTATATCTTAATTTAATAAAACCTAAATTCTTTATGCCAGTACATGGCGAATATAAAATGTTAAAAGCACATAAACAATCAGCTATAGAGTGTGGGGTACCAGCAGAAAATATAATACTTTCATTTAATGGAGCAAAAATTGAGCTTACAAAATCAAGTTGTAAAATAAATGGAAAAGTACCAGCAGGAGCTACATTGGTAGATGGATTGGGTGTTGGAGATGTTGGGAATATAGTATTAAGAGATAGACAACATTTGGCTCAAGATGGAATAGTAATAGTGCCAGTTACATTATCAAAAGAAACTGGGAAAATATTATCTGGACCAGATATAATTACAAGAGGATTTGTGTATTCTAGAGAGTCAGATGAGCTTATAAAAGAAACAGTAGAGCTTTTGAAAAAAGAGCTTAAAACTTTTGAAGACAAAGGCGTTACTGAGTGGTCAGTATTAAAAAATAGTATAAAAGAAACTGCGAGTAGATATCTTTTTGAAAAAATAAAAAGAAATCCAATAATTTTACCAATAATAATGGAAGTATAGAGAGGACGTAAATGACTAGTAAACAGAGAGCTTTTTTAAAAAAAGAGGCACATAATTTGGAACCAATAGTAAGAATAGGGAAAGATGGATTATCAGATAATATAGTACAAAGTCTTTTGGATGCAATAAATAGCAGAGAGCTTATAAAAGTAAAAGTTCTACAAAATCTTGATGCAGATAAAGATGATACGAGAGAGATGGCTGAAGAGTTAAGCAGAAAATCAGGAGCTGAACTAGTAGGTGTTATAGGAAAAATTATTATATTCTATAAAGAGAACAAAGATAAACCTGTAGTTTCAGCATTGCTAAGAAAAATAAAATAAGCTTGGAAAGGAATTCTATGGGCGGAGGGATATTTTTAGGGAATAAGATATTGGATATTAGTATTGTGGCTGCATTTATTGCTCAGTTTTGGAAAGTGATTAACCCTATTTTTAAAGGACAAAGACCTAGATGGGACAGAATGTGGCAAACAGGTGGGATGCCTAGCTCACATTCGGCATCTGTAACAAGTCTTGCGACCTCTGTAGCAATATTAAATGGGTATAAATCAGTAGAGTTTGCTATCTGTGTAGTTTTTTCTATAATAATTATGTATGATGCTGCTGGAGTAAGAAGAGCAGCAGGAAAACATGCAGGAATATTAAACTCTTTAATGGAAATATTTAAAGAAAAAGAAGGATTAAAATTTAAACAAACTCAATTAAAAGAGCTATTAGGGCATGAACCAACAGAAGTTATTGCAGGTGCAGTATTAGGAATAGTTGTTTCACTTGTAATGATTGGTTACTTAAGGGGATAAAATGGACATAAAACACATGAATATAGCTGAATTACAAATCTTAGCAGAAGATATTAGAAAAAAATTAATAGAAGTGGTAAGTAAGAATGGCGGACATCTAGGACCAAATCTTGGAGTTGTTGAGCTTACTATTGCTATGCATAAAGTTTTTAATTCACCTTTAGATAAGTTTTTATTTGATGTAGGCCATCAAAGTTATGTTCATAAGCTTTTAACTGATAGGGAAGATAAGTTTGAGACTATAAGAAAAAAAGGCGGTTTAGGTCCTTTTACTTCGAGAGATGAAAGTGTACATGATCATTTTGTAAGTGGTCATGCAGGAAATGCTCTTTCTGCAAGTCTTGGATTTGCCTTGGGAGAGCCAGAAAACAATATCCTAGCAGTAATAGGCGATGCCTCTATAATGAATGGGGTTTCCTTGGAAGCTCTAAATAATATAGGTGGCACAAGACCTAAAAATCTTATAGTAGTATTTAATGATAATGAAATGAGTATTGGTGAAAGTGTAGGAGTTTTTTCGAAAGCTTTTAGAAAAGTAATGAATACTCAAAAATATGTTCAACTAAAGCATGAAGTGGAAAGTGCCATAAGGAAAGTAAATATAGGAAATCCTATAGCAGACCTTATTTCAAGAGTAGAAAAATCAGTAAAAGGTTTTGTATCTCAAGGTGGTTATATGGAAGCTTTAGGTTATGAGTATTTGGGACCTATAGATGGGCATAATATTGAAGCACTCATTGATGTTTTTAATGTAGCCAAGAGAATGGATAAACCAGTATTTCTTCATGTAAAAACAAAAAAAGGTAAAGGTTATAAATTTGCTGAAACTGATATGGAAAAATTTCATGGAGTTGCTCCCTTTGATATAGAAACTGGAGAAACAGCAACAGGAACGGAATCTTATTCACAAATATTTGGAAAAAAACTTTGTTCTTTAGCAAAAGAAGATAGTAAAGTAACAGCAGTTTCAGCAGCGATGATTAAAGGAACAGGATTAGGTGATTTTTTTAAGGAGTTTAAAGAAAGAGCTTATGATGTAGGAATAGCTGAAGAACATGCAGTAATATTTGCTGGTGGATTATCTTTAACAGGAAAAAAAGTATTTGTTGCATTATATTCAACTTTTTTACAAAGAACTTATGATCAGCTTATACATGATATTGCTATACAAAAACTTCCTGTAAAGTTTGTTATTGATAGAGCAGGAATTGTAGGAGAAGATGGGAAAACACATCAAGGAATCTTTGATATAGCTTTTCTTCTAACAATACCAAATATGGTTATAGTTGCACCAAGTTCATCAAAAGAACTGGAAGAAGCAATGGAACTGGCTAAAGATTATGAAAAAGGACCAATAGCAATCAGAATACCGAGAGCTAACAGATTTGATATCCCAAATAAGAAAGCTTTAGAATTTGGGAAATGGAATGTAATAAGAGAAGGAAAAGGAACATTAATCATAGCAACAGGAAGTATGGTAGAGGAAATTCTTAAAGTTGAAAATAGCTTAAAAGAACTTAATCCAACTATAGTTGCAGCTCCTTTTATAAATCCTTTAGATAAAGAGTTCCTTTTAGCAGAGGTGCCTAAATACGAAAAAGTATTTACGGTAGAAGAAGGAATTATTAAAAGTGGTTTTGGGACAAGTGTGTTGGAATTTTTAAACGATAATGACATAAATAAAAAAGTAAAAAGAATAGGACTAGCTCATAAATTTATTGAGCATGGAACTAGAGATGAACTTTTAGCGGAATATGGTTTGAGAGGCGAAAGCTTAGTAAAAACCATTTTAGAAGGGAGATAAACCTTGCATCAAGAGGATAATGTAAAGATATTTGTCAATGGTTTGTTACTTCACCCAATAATTCAAAAATTAAAATTAGTTGATGATAAAGGGATAAGTGTTTCGGCACATACTTATGATGTGTTGCAAGTAGCAATTAAATTAATCAAGAAAAAATATAGAAGCTTAGAGGATGCACAAGAGGAATTAGACTTCTTTTCGATGGTGGCAGGAGTTATATTGCATGATAGTACCAAAGCAACTATAAGACTAAATGGGGAGCCTACATCTCACAGTGTTATTATGAAGCATCATCCACAATATGTAGATGAGGAAGCAAGATTAATAATTAGAGAGGTAGAAGCTTTTACAAAGTTAAAATTGAGTGATGCTTATAAAGAAAGAATTGTTCACATAGTCCTATCTCATCATGGTCAATGGGGAAAAGTTTATCCAGAAACACGTGAGGCTAAGATAGTTTATGAAGCTGATAAATATAGTGCAACTTATCATAGAATAACTCCTATTGGAGCTAAAGAGATAGTTAAACTAATGTGTGATGGGTTTAAAAAAGATGAAATAATAAAAATATTAGGACAAACTCCGGGAATAATTGATGATAGACTTAAGAAATCTAAAAACCAATTGGGAGTAAAAACTAATAGAGATCTTATGAATTATTATAGAAAAAATGGATATGTTCCTTTAGGTGATGAATCTTTCTCTAGAAGAATTTATGAGACAGAAAGACTTATAAAAAAGGTTGATAAATTTGGATTTGAAGATTTAATTCTAAAAAATCCACTAATGGATTATATTTTTAATGAAGATATATTCATATAATAGTGTATAGTTTACTATACACTATTATTTGTATTTAGAGAGATTAATTGATTGGAATTTAACATTGATAGGTGAGTAGAAATAAGTTTTATTTTTAGTTATTTATTAATGTTATTGAGGAGAAAGAATGAAAGAGAGATTGGATTTAATACTAGTTCAAGAAGGCTTTTTTGAAACTAGAGAAAAAGCAAAAAGAGCAATAATGGCAGGAATAGTTCTTGTAAATGACAAGAAAATAGATAAAGCAGGAACTTTAGTAGATGTGGATAAAAATCCTGAAATAAGAATAAAGGGTGAGAGATTAAAATATGTTTCTCGTGGTGGATTAAAACTTGAAAAGGCAATAGAAGTGTTTTCTATAGATTTGAAAGATAAAAGAGTACTGGATATAGGAGCATCAACAGGTGGATTTACTGATTGTGCCCTACAAAACGGAGCAAGTTTTGTATATGCAGTTGATGTGGGAACCAATCAATTAGCTTTTTCATTAAGAGAAAATCCTAAGGTAAAATCATTGGAAAATACCCATATCAAAGACCTATCTTTGGAGAATATAGATAATATGCCAGTAGATAATATAGTAATGGATGTAAGCTTTATATCTGTAACGAAAATTATTCCAGATTTAGGAAGATTCCTAAATGAAAACGGTGCTATGATGATACTTATTAAGCCTCAATTTGAAGTAGGAAAAGAAGGTATAGAAAAAGGCGGAATAGTTAAAGATTTGAAAAAACATAGGGCAGTTATTGAGAGTATAAAAGAGTTTGCAAAAGAATATGGATTTTACATGAAAGGCTTGGAAACATCTCCAATAACAGGGACAAAAGGAAATGTTGAGTACATAAGTTACTTTATAAAAAGTGAAATATGTGATACTATAAATTTAGATGAGGTTATAGAAAAGGCTAAAAAATTAAGAGAGGGGAACTAGGAATGAAAAGAAGAATTAGCATTGTTTTAGTAGTAATTTTTGTAGTAGTAATTGGGGCTTTTACAATTTATGCAAAGACATCTGACACAAAATCAAATAAAGAAGAAGTTAAACTTGGATTTATGTCAAATATAAAAGAGTTAAGCGAAATATCAGCAATAATGGATTTGGTAGAAGAAAATTTCGTAGATTCTAATCCAGATAAAAAAATAACTGTTAATAAAGATTTACTTCTAGAAGGTGCATTAAAAGGAATTATTGGTGAATTAGGTGATCCACATAGTACTTATTTTACAAAAGAAGAGATGCAAGAATTTACTGAGGATATAGCAGGGAAGTTTGCAGGAGTAGGAATGCAAATCTCTAAAGAAAAAGATGATTATCTAAAAGTAGAATCTCCAATAGAAGGAACACCAGCTTGGAGAGCAGGAATAAAACCACTTGATAAAATAATAGAAATAGATGGAGTATCAACTTTAAGCTTGTCTTCAAATGATTGTGTAAAAAAACTTAAAGGAGAACCGGGAACTAAGGTAAAAGTAAAAGTTTAT
The DNA here is from genome assembly GCA_017988045.1 of Fusobacteriaceae bacterium. Lineage (GTDB taxonomy): Bacteria > Fusobacteriota > Fusobacteriia > Fusobacteriales > Fusobacteriaceae > JAFGUR01. The sequence goes on along the minus strand of JAGNSM010000018.1, from coordinate 8,589 downwards.
AGAGAAAGCACAAAAGCAACTTTTGATGTTGAACTTGAAAGAGCAATTATAGAACTTAAATATGTTAAACATAAAATGCTTGATAAAAATATTGGTTTAGTAAGATTAACTCAGTTTGGTGAAGGAGTTAGTGTCGATGTTCAGAAAGCTATAGAGGATTTACAAAGTCAAGGAATGAAAGGGCTTGTTCTTGATTTAAGATTTAATCCAGGAGGTTCACTTTCAGAAGCAATAAAAGTATCTTCATTTTTCTTGAAAGATGGGGTAGTAGTTTCTGTAAAAGATAAAGCTGGAAATGAACAGGTTTATAATAGAGAGGGTAAATATCTTGGAGATTTCCCATTAGTTGTACTTATTAATGGAGGATCAGCTTCTGCTTCTGAAATAGTAGCTGGAGCAATTAAAGATAGAGAAAGAGGAGTTCTAGTAGGGGAAAAATCTTATGGAAAAGGTTCTGTTCAAAACCTGATTCCATTACCTAGTGGAGCTGGTATAAAAATTACTATGGCTCTATACTATACTCCAAGTGGAATATCAATTCATCATATTGGTATAACACCTGATACAGTTGTACCTGAAACAGATGGATTCTTATTTTTTGATGGATTTATAACAAATGTTGATGAAACAATAAAAAAAGATCAACAGAAAGATCTTATAGAAAAATCAACTTTGACGAACGAGGAAAAAGATAAATTGAAAAACAAAGAAGATACTCAACTAAAAACGGCAGAAGGTATATTAAAAGGTATTATTCTTTACAAGAAATAGGAGCTGAAAAATGTTATATATTGTTGCAACACCTATTGGAAATTTAGAAGACATGACTTTTAGAGCTGTAAGAACTCTAAAAGAAGTAGATTATATATTTGCAGAAGACACTCGTGTGACTAAGAAACTTCTTAGTCACTATGAGATTGATACGGTAGTTTATAGATATGATGAGTTTACAAAAATGACACAAATTAATTCAATAATTAATCTGGTTAATGAAGGAAAAAGTGTTGCATTAGTTACTGATGCAGGAACTCCTTGTATTTCTGACCCAGGATATGAGGTAGTAGAAAGAGCATTAAAAGAAGGAATAAAGGTTTCACCTATTCCAGGATGTTCTTCTCTAGTTACGGCAGCTTCAGTGTCAGGAATATCTATGAGAAGAATGGCTTATGAGGGTTTTCTGCCTAAGAAAAAAGGTAGACAAACACTTTTAAAAAAACTTGCCCTTGAAGAAAGAAGCATTGTTATTTTTGAATCACCTCACAGAGTAGTTAGAACACTTCAAGATATTGAAGAATATTTGGGAGTTAGAGAAGTGGCAGTCTGTAGAGAGATAACTAAGATGTTTGAAGAAATAGTTAGAGGAACTACTACAGAACTTATTGAGAAGTTTAAGGATAGGACTATCAAAGGTGAGGTTGTTATGATAGTTAAGGAAAGGGAAAGTAATAAAGATGTCAATGACGATGATTAACTGGTATCCTGGTCACATGAAAAAGACCAAGGATATGATAAAAGATACTATAGATGTAATAGATATAGTTTTGGAGATAGTAGATGCGAGAATACCAATGTCTTCTAAAAATCCAGAGATAAAAAGATTTGCAAAGAACAAAAAAAGACTAATTTTACTGAATAAATCAGATTTAGTAGGTAGTGAAGAGCTAAATTATTGGAAAAAATATTTTATAGATAATGATTTTGCAGATGAAGTAGTTGCAATAAGTGCTGAAAAAGGCACAAATATGAAAGTTCTTTATCAAAAAATAGATGAACTTAGTAAAGATAAAATTGCTAAACAAAAAGCTAAAGGTCTTTTAAAAGTAAGTATTAGACTTATGGTAGCAGGAATTCCAAATGTTGGGAAAAGCAGACTTATCAATAGAATTGTAGGAAAAAGTAAAGCTGGAGTAGGAAATAAACCTGGATTTACAAGAGGAAAACAATGGGTAAGAATTAAGGATGGTCTAGAGTTATTAGATACACCAGGAATTTTATGGCCAAAATTTGAAAATGAAGAAGTTGGAATGAATCTTGCAATATGTGGAGCTATAAAAGATGAGATATTACCAGTAGAAGAAGTAGCCGCAACTTTTATAGGAAGAATGAAAGAGTTGAAAAAAGAAAAAATATTTATTGATAATTACAAACTAAAAGAAGAAGATTTTACAGAGAATAATCTTGAAATCCTTTATAATGTAGCAATAAGAATGGGTATGCTAAAGAAAAATGGTTATCCAGATACACTACAAGCAGCATATAAAATTTTAAGAGAATATAGAAGTGGAAAACTAGGATTGTTTGGTATAGAAAAAAGGAGTTAAAATGGGTAAATTAGACTTAAACTTACAACTTACAGAAAAAATACTTGTTGATTTTGTTAGAGAAGAAGTTCATAAAACTGGTTTTAAAAAGGTATTGTTGGGACTTTCTGGAGGAATAGATTCTGGAATAGTTGCATATATTGCCGCTAAGGCTCTTGGTCCTGAAAATGTAATGGGAATAATGATGCCGTATAAGCAATCGTCAAAAGAAAGTGTAGAACATGCTAAACTGGTAATAGAAGATTTGGGAATAGAATCAATGTTTGTTGAGATAACGCCAATGGTAGATGCATATTTTAATCTTTTTCCTGATATGGATAGTATGAGAAAAGGGAATAAAATGGCTAGAGAAAGAATGACGATACTTTATGATTTCTCAGCTAAAAATAATGCGCTGGTTTTGGGGACATCTAACAAAACAGAGCTTCTATTAGGATATTCTACTCAATGGGGAGATAGTGCTTCAGCAATTAATCCTATTGGAGATTTGTACAAAACGCAAGTTTGGGCATTGTCTGAGCATATGGGAGTGCCAAAAGAGCTTATTAATAAAAAACCAAGTGCTGACCTTTGGGAAGGACAAAGTGATGAAGCAGAATTAGGATTCTCTTATGCGCAAGCTGACAGTATTTTATACGACATGATTGATGAGAGAAAAACTAATGAAGAGCTATTGGATTCAGGATTTGAGCAAGAGTTTATAGATAAAGTTTATAGAAAAATTAAGTTTTCTCAGTATAAAAGAAAACTTCCTGTAATAGCAAAAATATCTAAAAGAACAATAGATAGAGAATTTAGATATCCAAGAGATTGGGAGCTATAAAATGAAAAAATTCTTGATAAATGGAATAGAATTTGATTTATACAATAAAAGCTATACTATGGGAATCCTTAATATAACTCCAGATTCTTTTTCTGATGGTGGAAACTATATAGAGACAGAAGAAGCAATAAAAAGAGCACTTAAAATAGTGGAAGAAGGTGCCGATATTATAGATATTGGTGCTGAATCTAGTAGACCAGGGTGCGCTCCTGTTAGCGAAGAAGAAGAGTTAAAAAGACTGATTCCTGTATTAGAAGCTTTGAAAGATAAAGTGAAATTACCTATTTCAATAGATACTTATAAGGCAAAAGTTGCTGAAGAAGCAATAAAAAGAGGAGCTACTATAATTAATGATATTTATGGATTTAAAAAAGATCCAAATATGTCAAGGGTAGTAGCAGAAACTGGAGTTTATTGTGTTCTTATGCATATGAGAAGAGACCCTAATAATATGCATGAAAATCCTCATTATAATGATGTGGTAGAAGAAGTTTTTGAGGAACTTAAAGAAAGCATAGCCATTGCAAAAAATGCTGGAGTTAAGGATGATAAAATAATTCTAGACCCAGGAATAGGATTTGCTAAAGATTTCAATCATAATATGGAGCTTTTGAAAAAATTGGATAAGTTTATAGCTTTGGGATATCCGTTGTTGATGGGTGTTTCGAGAAAAAGATTTATAGGTGCAATTTTGGATGCAGAACCTAATAATAGGTTAGAAGGAAGTCTAGCAGTTGCCTCATATATTGCAACAAAAGTACCTTCTATATTGAGAGTACATGATGTAAAAGAAACTGTAAAAACATTAAAAGTAATAAATTCTATAAATGGTTTTAAAAGTTAATCAGGAGGAATCATGAATAATAACAATCCATACAATAATAATCCATACGCTCAGTATAAAAATACTCAAATTCAAACAGCAACACCAGGACAACTGATTCTTCTTCTATATGAGGGAGGAATTAAGTTTTGTAAGCTTGCAAAGGGAAGTATCGAAGAGAATAATATAATGAATGCAAATAATTATATTATAAAAGCTCAAGATATTGTATCTGAATTAATGAGCTCCCTAGATATGAAATCAGGAATTGAAATTGCAAATAATCTCTATAGTCTTTATGATTATATGCTTACTAGACTTATTGATGCTAACTTAAAAAAAGATGTTGATGCACTAGATGAAGTTCAAAAACTTTTGGAAGAATTAAGAGATTCTTGGAAGATTGCTATAAAAAATACTGGTGGAGTAAAGGGTGGAGGAACCATTGGAGGATTAGGAAATCGTGTCTAAAAGAGATGAGCTCCTAAAAGCCCTAAAAAAGTTAAAAGAATTGAATCTTTCTGAATTAAAGTTTTTGGAAAAAGAAAATTTAGATTTAAAAGATATGGAGCATTTCAGAGATAAGAAGATTAAATTTAAAAATTTGATTGATAGTTTATTAAAAACTATAGAATTAAATGAAGAAAAAGATATGGTAATTAGTCAGTTAAAAGAACTTTTGGAACTTGAAGATAAAATAGGAAAAGCTTATAAATTAAGGCTTCAAGACATTCAAAATGGACTAATTCATATAAATACTGAAAGAAAATTAAGAGAAACTTATGGAAAAGGTGGAATGAATTTTTTGTCTATAGATGATAAAAACTTGAAATAATGCCTTACAATATTGTATAATATATATATATAGCAAAAAAGGAGGTAAAAAAATGAAGTTAACTGGAGCAGCTATTACGAATAATTATGAAAACAGCATACAAAAAAGAGAAATTAAGAATAATACTCAGCAAAGAAAAGAAACTTCATCCTCTGATATAGCAACTAGCACGCCTATTACTTCTGTATCTAGATTAGAAAGTATGGGTATGGCAAATCTTGAAAAATCTAAATATTATCAAACTCAAGTATCTTTAATGCAAAAAAGTGAAAAGGCTGTAGATAATCTTTTTGACAAACTTTATGAGCTAGAAGATACCAATAATAATACAGTAGTAAACGAAATGCAAAAAAACATGGAAATTCAAGAGATAATCAAAGGGGTAGAAGCTATAGTAGATGGTGAGGATTTTCAAAAGAATGAAATCCTATCAAATATAAATATTCAAAGTTTGGGATTAGATGGTTATATATCTTCTGCTGAAAAAGAAAAAGCTTTAAATGATGCACTACTTCAAGTAAGAGTAAAGAAAAATGAATTATCTATAATAAAAGAGAAAAATGAAAATGAACTAACTAAACTTAGATTAGCTAATGAAAATTTGAAAGCAGCTAATACTACGAGTGTAGATAAATCTAATTTGAGTACAAGCTTAAATAATATAAAAAGTGGAATAGAAACAAATCCTGTGGATATTAGAAATTTATCTCAAGCTAGAGTAATGAATATATTAAATAACTAAAACAGTATTTTAAGAGTACTGTTTTTTTTATGAGATTTTGTAACTACTGAGATATCAGAAAATTCAGACCTTTGCACGCTTCGGATTTTTAGTGCAAAATATAAACCCTAAGCGTAGGACGCTTAACCCCTTAATATAAAAGTATATTTAATTCTAATAAAATTAATGAGTCCAGCGTCACGCTGGTTCGGTGAAGCTGAAAAGCTTCAGGGTTATTTTGTATGTCTTTTTTAGGCGGATAAAACACTCTATTGTGCAAAGCTCTTAAATTACAAAAGGACTGAAAATAATCAGTCCTTTTGTAAGTATAAATATAGGGTTAGAGAAACTAAACTAATTTTTTAAGTTCGTTACAAACAAACTCAACTTTTGGTCCAACTATAATTTGAACACTATTTTTATTTGGTTTAATAACACCAGCAGTAATTTTTTTAATTTTATCAGATTGAACTAAATCACTATCTTTAACTTCTAATCTTAATCTAGTAGCACAGTTGTCTATATTAACAATATTTTCTTTTCCACCTAAATATTCAAATATAGCTTTTGCTAACTCTCCATGAGAATCTGTAGATATTGTAGAAACTTCATCATCAGCGTCAGCTTCTTCTCTTCCTGGAGTTTTCATATCAAATTTAATTATTAAGAATTTGAATATGAAGTAGTATAAAGCAAAGAATACAACACCTTGAACTAAAAGCATAACAGGTTTATTAGCTAATGGAGTTCTTGAAGATAAAATCCAGTCAATAGCTCCTCCAGAGAAGTTGAAACCTGCAATCCAATGCATAGATGCAGAGATAAATAATGATAAAGCAGTCAAACATGCATGAACAAGATATAAAGCTGGAGCAGCAAACATAAATGCAAACTCAATTGGCTCTGTAACTCCAGTAACGAAAGTAGTAATCATACCAGCAATCATTATACCAGCAATTTTATTTCTGTTTTCAGGTTTAGCTGTATGTATAAATGCAAGAGCAGCTCCAACTAATCCAAACATCATAACTGGGAAGAATCCAGCCATGTACATACCAGTAACTCCCTTAGTTCCTGTACCAGCCCAGAAATTTCCTAAGTCATTGATACCAGCAATGTCAAACCAGAATACGGCATTAAGTGCATGGTGTAATCCTAAAGGTATTAAAAGTCTATTAAAGAAACCATATAATCCTGCACCAACAGCTCCTAAACTAATGAATGATTCTCCAAATTTAACTAAAGCATTAAATAAAGGAGGCCAAACGAACATTAAAATAAATGAAATTACCATGGCAGCTACAGAAGTAACTATAGCAACTAATCTTCTACCAGAAAAGAATGCAAAAGCTTTATTCAGTTCTACTTTATGAAATTTATTATAAATTTCACCAGCAGTAACTCCCATTAAGATTCCTGTAAATGCATTTTGAATTTTTCCAAAAGCAAATGGAACTTCTTCTTTAGGAATTCCTTGTAATTGAGCAACAGTTCCAGGAGACAATAGTTTAGTTAATATAAAGTAACCAACTAAAGCAGCTAAGGCAGACGACCCATGATTGTCTTTAGCAATTCCAAAAGCAACACCAATAGCAAATATCCAACCCATATTATCCAAAATAGCAGCTCCAGATTGAACTAGAAAAGCAGCTAAGGCACTGTTTCCACCCCAACCAGCTGGGTCGATAGCGTAACCAATTCCTAACATTAAACCTGCAGCGGGTAAAACAGCAACAGGGAACATTAATGATTTACCAATGTTTTGTAAATACTTAAACATAAAATACCTCCTCGAAAGAATATTCTTACTGTCAGCCAGTGCTAATTTATATCTATTTCACAGATTATATATTCTACAAGACCAAAGAGATTCCTTTATTAGTTTTGTGAATAGGTATAATCACTTGAAATGATATATTTTGCACTAATTCTAAACAAAATTAACTTATACCGTGAGTATAATACGAAATCAATCAAAAGTCAACAAAAAAGTTTCAAAAAAAAACTACAAAAAGAAAAAAAACTCCAAAATTTTTTATAAAAGTTTCATTTATAATATTGCTTGAACACATAAGCTTGAATTATCAAGGTAATTATAAAACAGTATTAAAAAAATGAAAACTATGATATAATAGAGAGAATTTTTAAAGAGGTGAGTAATATGTTTTTGCCTACAACAAGGGAAGAAATGGACAAACTTGGTTGGGATAAATTGGATATAATTTTGGTATCAGGAGATACATATATAGATAGTTCTTTTAACGGAACAGCTGTTATAGGGAAAGTTCTGGAAAAGGCAGGTTATAGAGTGGGAATTATAGCTCAACCTGATATAAGCAGTTCAGAAGATATAACAAGGCTAGGGGCTCCTAATCTATTTTGGGGAGTTTCAGCAGGTTGTGTAGACTCGATGGTTGCTAACTATACGGCTCTTAGGAGAAAGAGAAAACAAGATGATTTTACTCCTGGGGCGCAAAATACTAAGAGACCAGACAGGGCTACAATAGTGTATACAAACCTTATCAAATCAAACTTCAAAGATAGTTTGATTGTTTTAGGTGGAATAGAAGCTAGTCTTAGAAGAATAGTACATTATGATTTTTGGTCAAATAAACTGAGAAAATCAGTATTGTTTGATGCAAAAGCTGATATTCTTTCTTATGGTATGGGAGAGAAATCAATGGTTCAGCTTGCTGATGCTATTCGTGAACAAAAGGATTGGAGAAATATAAGAGGTCTTTGCTATGCAGATAAAGAGCCTAAAGAGGGATATATTGAAATTCCTTCTTTTGATGATTGTGTTAAGGATAAAGAGAAATTTGTAGAAGCATTTAATCTTTTTTATAAAAATAATGACCCAATTACTGCAAAGGGACTTGTACAAAAACATGATACAAGATACCTTATACAAAATCCACCTAGTGAAAACTTGAGTACAGAAGAGCTTGATATGGTTTATGGATTAGAGTATGAAAGAGATGTACATCCTTATTATAAGAAAGATGGGGAAGTAAGAGCTCTAGATACCATAAAACATTCAATAACTACTCATAGAGGTTGTTATGG
>JAGNSM010000225.1 GCA_017988045.1 Fusobacteriaceae bacterium | reverse complement strand
GTATATCTTTTACATTTTTCTTTAGCCAAAATATCTATAGCAATTACATCTGAAGTACTTTCATTTACTACATTCAAAACAGTTTTTGGATATTTAACTTTTCTTTTGTAATAAGCTGCTACTTCTCTTGCTATACCTATGTGAGATAAACAATCCGGTCTATTTGGAGTAATTTCTAACTCAAATACAACATCATTTATTTCCAAATAATCTTTTAGAAGAGTTCCAACTGGTGCATCTTCAGGAAGTATAATTATTCCTTCATGATCTTCTCCAAGTCCTAACTCTTTTTCTGAACATAGCATTCCGCAAGATTCTACTCCTCTTACTTTAGCCTTTTTGATTTTGAAATCCCCAGGAAGACAAGCTCCTATTGTTGCTACAGCTACTTTATCTCCCAATTTATGATTTGGTGCTCCACATATGATTTGAAGAAGTTCTTCTTGAGCCAGATCTACTTTTAATAATGATAATTTGTCAGAATCTGGATGTTGCCCATATTCCACTACTTGTCCCACATAAACATGATCCAAGTATTTACCTTTAACATCTATAGCTTCTACCTCTTGCCCAATCATAGTAAGAGCTTCTTCTAATTCCTCAATACTCTCATTTATATCAACATATTGTTTTAACCAGTTTAACGAAATTAACATATTTTCCTCCGACTACTTTTTAAATTGTTTTAAAAATCTCATATCATTTTCATAGAATGCTCTAAGGTCATCTATCCCATGTCTTAACATTGTAGTTCTTTCTATCCCTATTCCAAAAGCAAATCCACTTACTTTTTCAGAGTCAAATCCACCTTCTGCAAGAACTGCTGGGTCTACCATTCCGCATCCCATTATTTCAAGCCATCCAGTTCCTTTACATAGTCTACAACCTTTTCCTCCACAAACTACACATTCAACATCCATCTCTGCTGAAGGCTCTGTAAACGGGAAAAAGTGAGGTCTAAATCTTACTTTTCTTTCTCCAAATACTTTTGTAACAAACTCTGTAAGCATAGCTTTTAGGTTTGCAAAAGATATATTCTCCCCAACCATTAATCCTTCCATTTGATGGAACATTGGAGTATGCGACACATCATAGTCAGATCTGTATACTTTTCCTGTACAAATCATTCTAAATGGTGCTTCTCTGTCTTTCATATATCTTATTTGAACAGGTGATGTATGAGTTCTTAAAACAACATCTGTATCTATATAAAACGTATCTTGTAAGTCTCTTGAAGAATGACTTTCAGGAATGTTTAATGCATCAAAGTTAAAATATGTTTCTTCTATTTCTGGTCCATCAGCTACATCAAATCCCATTTCTCTAAATATATCTTTTATGAACAATTCTGTTTCTGTAACTGGGTGGAATCCGCCTTTATTTGACTTTCTTCCAGGCAATGTGATATCGATAGTTTCTGACCCTAATCTGGCATTTTTTTCTTTTTCGTTTAGCTCGTTAAATTTTTTTTCAAGAGCCTCATTTAATGTATCTTTAACATCATTTACTAGTTTCCCCATTAAAGGTCTTTCATCATTAGAAAGGTCTTTCATTCCTTTCATAAGTTCTGTTACTTCACCTTTTTTACCCAAATATTTTACTCTTAAATCTTCTAAATTTTTTAAATCTAAAACTCCATTTATTTCAGCTAGTCCACTATTTTGTAGAGCCTCTAACCTATCTCTCATTTTGCCTCCTACATGTATCTTTCATTTCTTAATCTAATCTTTTATGTTCAAACTTAATTGTGTTTTCATCCAAATAAAGTAATCCATATCTTCCATCTCTGGCAGAACCTGGGTTAAAATAATGTATATCTTTTTCTATCTCATAATGAGGTATGTGTGTATGTCCAAAAATTACTATATTCTCACATGAATTTTCTGCATCTTTTTTCAGTTTTTCTAAAGTCATTTTTACACCATGAAGATGTCCATGAGTCAGAAATATTTTCTTACCTTCTAGTTCAAACTGCAATATATCAGTAAATTTATAATCATATGCATCACAATTTCCCCTAACTATATAATATTTAGGTTTATCTTCTATATATGACAATTCTTCTGCATCTCGTGAATGGTCTCCACCGCAAATTACCACTTCTGGATTTTCTATTTCCACCATTTTTACTATTTTAGTAATACTTAAGTGGCTATCAGAAAAAATAAGTATCTTCATAAATTCTCCTATGCTATAAAAATAGGTACATTACAATTTTGAAGTATTTTTACTCCGAATTTACCCGTTAATCTTTCAAGTAAAAAATTGTATCTTAAATTACCCATTACAAATAAATTATAATCTTTTTCATAATTTTTTATTTTTTCTATAGTATCTTCAAAGTGTCTTTCTATTTCAATATTTTTTAACTTATAATATTCACTAACCATTTCATCTAAAGGTTCTTCTTTACCAAAACTTAATGAATCAATTTTTTCAAATTTACTGAATAGATTTAAAAAGTTAAATAAAGCTGCATTAGCTCTAATTCCATTATCATCTAACAATATTACTTTATCTAAATCTGTAACTTTTGTATTTGGAACTATAATAACTGGTTTCGCGTGAAATTTTAAAATAGTTTTCAGATTAGAATTTATATACTCACCTTTAGCAACAAGTAGTAAATCAAAAGCTTTCATTCTTTCTATTACTCTTTCAAGACCAATTCCTTCTTCAATAATAAACGGTCCATAAGGGATTTTCTCTCTAAATAGAGCTTTTATCTCTTCTGCTCTCTTTTCTTCAATAAGTTCCCACTCTCTCATTGCAAAACCATTGGTACTATCAATTATTATACCCTCAGCCATAGGTGGAACTACTTCATATTTTCTTATATCTTTGATATAAATTCCTACTACTTCAGCTCCAAAATCATTTTGTAAAATTTGTGAATAATTAAGTAGTTGCTCAACTTCATTTAAGTTCTCAAACGTAACTAAAACTCTCTTTAACATAACAATTACCCCCTCTAGCTAGTCTATATTAATATTATAGCACTTTTATTACTTCTTTCCATTTTATCACAATAAATCTAGATTTTAAAGTTATTTTTATCTATTTGCACATTGATT
>JAGNSM010000081.1 GCA_017988045.1 Fusobacteriaceae bacterium | reverse complement strand
AAAAAGCTTAATCCTAAGATTAAGCTTCAGTTCTCTTATTAATAATATAAATTCCAATAAAAGCTATAACTATCATGACTAAACTTGTCAAATGAGGTGCTCTCATTCCCATAATTATCAAATCTTCTGCTCTAAAGAAACTAACAAAGATTCTTATTATTGAATAAAGTATTATATAAACCATTGTAATTATTCCTTTATTCAAATTTTTATTTTTTGCTAAATAAACTAATATTCCTACGCCAATGAGATTTAATATCATCTCATATAACATTGCTGGATGAAGAGCTGTACTTGGAAATTCATCTCCTGCTGGACTTCCATTTGGAAATACTACTCCCCATGGAACAAGCTCCTTAAACTCCATTTGAGCCTGTAATCCTAATGTTTGATATTCAGCATACCAATGGGCAAATTTATTATTTGAAAAAATTATACTTACTGGAGTAAATGTTGGAACTCCATGAACTTCTCCATTCATAAAATTTCCTATTCTCCCTATTCCTTGACCAAACAACAATAGTGGAGAGGCTATATCTGTCAGCGTCCATAAATTTAATTTATGTTTTCTTGCAAACACTAAAGAACCTAAAAATCCTCCAATTATTCCACCATGAATTGCCAAACCTCCATGCCATACAGCAGGAATTTCCATAGGATTTTGTAAGTAATACTCTAAACTTAATAGTACATAATAAGCTCTAGCACCTATTAATCCTGAAATTATGGCTACAAAAGCAAAATTCTCTATAATATCTTCTTTTATTCCAATTTTTTTACCAGCTTTTTTTGCAAAATGAATTCCTACTAAAAAAGCTATTGCGTACATAAGTCCATAATATCTTATTTCTAGTGGTCCCAATTTAATAAATATCGGATTCATATAACTCCTTTTCTTATTTTTTTGATTTGACTATTTTCTTAATGTATAATATAAATAATTGTAGCATATTTTTCTTACAAATTAAAGCTTCATAAAAAACTATGCTTGATTTTTTTGTGAAAAATTATTATAATATTTAAAAAATAGACCTGAACGGTATGGTTTTGAAATTTAGGAGGTTAAAATGTACGACGTTGTAAATATTACAGAAAATGTTTATTGGGTTGGAACTAACGACAGAAAAACTGATAGATTTGAAAATATGTGGCCACTTGAAAGAGGAGTAGCTTACAATTCTTATATTATAGTTGATGAAAAGACTGTTTTAGTCGATACAGTTGAGTTTGGGGAAAGTGATATATTTTTAGAAAAAGTAGAAAGAGTCCTAGAAGGTAGAACTCTAGATTATTTAGTAATTAATCATATGGAACCTGATCATTCAGGTGCTGTAAGAGATGTTATTGCTAGATACCCTGATGTACAAATTGTAGGAAATGCTAAAACATTCCCAATGGTAGAAGCTTTTTTTGGAATAAATAAAAATTTCTATGTAATAAAAGAGGGAGATAAAATAGAATTAGGAAATCATACTCTTCAATTTTTTATGATTCCTATGGTTCATTGGCCTGAAACTATGGTTACATATGAAATAAATAATAAAATCCTGTTTTCTGGAGATGCTTTCGGAAGTTTTGGTGCTTTAGATGGCGGTATATTTGATGATGAATTAAATATAGAATTTTATGAAGACGAAATGAGAAGATATTATTCAAATATCGTTGGTAAATACGGAGCCCCTGTCCAAGCTGCTTTAAGAAAATTAAGTGGTTTAGAAATTAAGTACATTTGTGCTACTCATGGTCCTATTTGGAGAACTAATTTGAATAAAGTTCTAACTCATTATGACAAATGGTCGAAACTTGAACCAGAAGAAGAAGGTGTAGTAATTGTTTATGGTACTATGTACGGTAATACTGCCAAAACAGCTAATGCCATTGCTAGAAAATTAGCACTTGAAGGAATTAAAAATATAAGAGTTTACGATGCTTCTAAAACTCATCAATCATATATCTTGAGTGATATTTGGAAATTTAAAGGACTTATTATTGGATCATGTGCATATAATACAGCTCTTTATCCACCAATAGAATCACTTGTAAGTAAACTTGAGCTGTATGGCTTGAAAAATAGATGTTTAGGTCTATTTGGGACTTATTCTTGGTCAGGTGGAGGATTCAACAATCTTCAAGCCTTTGCTGAAAAAATGAAAAATATTGAAATAGTCGGAGAAGGTTTTGATGTTTACTGTTCTCCTAAAACTTGCGATTATGAAAAAGCAGAAGCTATGGCTATAGCTATGGCTGAAAAAATCAAAGCAGCTAGATAATTTTGAGACGGAATTTTTCCGTCTTTTTTATTTAGTTCGTTTATTACTTGAATTTTATTTCCTACTATGCTAACATTGTATAAATTATAAATATTTAAAATATATCAAATATATCCTTGGAGAGTTGTCAATGAACGAATTTTTTAATCACTTTATTTTAAGTTGTGCTTCTTTAATTGCTGTACTAAACCCCTTTGGAAATGTTCCACTTTTTGTATCTCTCACTGAGCACATGAAAACTGATACAAGACAAAAACTTTTTAAATTAATAGTCTATACTGGGTTTACTATTATTGTTGTTTTTAGTCTTATTGGTGACCTTATGATGACTTATCTTTTCCGTATTGATATGAAAGAAATTCGAATGGCTGGCGGGATTATCCTGATAATAGCAGCTATTAAGAATCTACTTTTTTCAAGCAAAAAAACTAAATTAAAAACTCAAGATGATGATCAACTTACAGAACAAGAAGAAATACAACAAGGTATTATCCCTCTTGCCTTCCCGATGATGGTCGGTCCCGGATCTATGACAACAATTCTTATTACCCGTAGAGATTTTGGTCCACTATATGCACTTTTAGTAGCATTCATAGTTTTTTTTATAATTCATATTCTCTTTAAATACTCAAGCTTTATTGAGAAAATCTTTGGGAAACTTGTTTTATATGTTTTAGGAAAAGTTATGCAAATTTTTATTATGGCCATAGGAATAAGAATCTTTTTTATGGGTTTGTTTGAGGTATTAGGAAAATAACTATAAAAATTTGAAAATAATCAAAAAAAATGCTAATATTTATTAGTGTTAAATTTCATTATACAAGGAGAATTTATGAAAAATATTGCCGTTCATTTAGCTACAGGTTTCGAAGAAACTGAAGCAATTACAGTTATAGATATATTAAGAAGAGCCCAGTTAAACGTAACTACTGTTTCAATTACTGGAGATTTAAAAGTTACTGGTGCCCATAATATTTCGGTAGAAGCAGATAAATTATTTGAAAATATTGATTATGAATCTATAGACATGGTTATCCTTCCTGGAGGAATGCCTGGAACTACTAATCTTGATAATCATATTGAGCTTAAAAAAAGAGTTATTGAGTTTGACTTAGATGAAAAATGGATAGGTGCTATTTGTGCTGCTCCTATAATTATTGGTAAATTAGGGCTACTTGAAGATAAAGAAGCTATTTGTTATCCGGGATTTGAAGATAAATTATTAAATGCTAAAATATCAGATAAAACAACAGTTGTTGCTAACAATATTATCACATCAAAAGGAATGGGCTCTGCTATAGAATTTGCACTTACGATAGTTGAAAACCTTATAAACAAAGAAACTGCAATTAAAATTGCTGAAAAAATAATATCAACATATTAAACCCTCTATCTAAGAGGGTTTTTCTTTATAAATTCAAAGACAATTCTTATTATATAAAAAGGAAATCAATTTATTTGACGTAAAGAAATATGAATTCAATATTTATATTTTGTAATATAAGGAGCGTAAAAAATGTATAGTATTCTCGTAGTTGATGATACAATAGAAAACCTTGATATTTTGTCTATATTATTTAAAGATGACTATGACGTAAAAGTAGCTACCAATGGACATTTAGCAATCAAAATTGCAAAATCTTCTCCTCCAGATATTATATTACTTGATATTATGATGCCAGAAATGGATGGATATGAAGTTTGTTTAAATCTAAAATCAGATCCTCTTACAAAAAAAATCCCTATTATATTTATTACAGCCAAAGATCAAGACATTGATGAAGTCAATGGTTTTGCTCTTGGAGCCGTAGATTATATTACCAAACCTATTAGTCCTCTTGTTACTAAAGCAAGAGTTAGAACTCATTTAGCGTTAAATAACCAAAAAAAAGAACTTGAAAAAAGTGTTAAAGAAAAAACTAAAGAACTCTATGAAACTCGTCTAGAAATTATAAGAAAATTATCAATGGCTGCTGAATTTAAAGACTATGCAACAGGTAAACATATTGAAAGAGTCTCTAGATTTTCCTATGTTATTGGAAAAATATATGGTCTTGATGAAAATCAATGTGACCTTTTAATGTGTGCTGCTCCTATGCATGATATAGGTAAAATTGGAATTCCTGATTATATTCTTAAAAAACCAGCCAAACTGACCACTGAAGAATTTGATATTATAAAAACTCATACAGAAATTGGTGGAACAATAATTGGAACTTCTGATGATGAACTTCTCAAAACTGCAAAAATTATTGCCCTACAACATCATGAAAAATGGGATGGAGAAGGTTATCCTAGAGGCTTAAAAGGAGAAGAGATTAGCATTTATGCAAGAATTACAGCAATAGCTGATGTTTTTGATGCTCTTACTAATATAAGGCCTTACAAAGATGCTTGGATTAATGAAAAATCTATTAATTGGATTAAAAAAAATGCCAATGTTCATTTTGATGGTAAAGTTGTTGATGCATTTTTAGAAGGGTTGCCTCAAATATTAGAAATTCAAGATAAATATAGAGATTAACTAGAGCAGATTTCCTGCTCTTTTTTTTATAATGAAGTCTATTTCTTATAAAAATTAAATAATTATTTTTGATTGTCAAATTATTTTTAGGATAATATAGTGAATTTTTTAACTAAATTGAGTGATTTTTTTCTTTAGATAACCAACAAAATTTAAGTTTTTTAATTTAAAATTTAAAAATATTGAAACTTTGATACAAAAATTAACTTTTTCAATTTATCATGAATCTTTTAAACCCTAGTATCTACAAGGAAATACTTGAATTAATTTCAATTAAATGATAGTATGTTACTTATAAGATTAAAAAATATTCATTAATTTTTTAGTAAAGAATTCAATTTTTTTATATAAAGTGAGGTTAAAATGGATTTAACAAAAGAAATCGAAAGATTAAAAAAAGAAAAAAATGCTGTTATTTTAGCTCATTATTACCAAAACCCTGAAGTACAAGAGCTTGCTGACTATGTCGGAGACTCTTACTATTTAAGTGAGATTGGTAAAAATTCAGAAGCTCAAATAATCGTGTACTGCGGAGTTCAATTTATGGCTGAAAGTGCAAAGATACTTTCACCTGAAAAGACTGTATTATTTCCTGCTTATACATGCGCTCCATGTTGTATGGAAAATCAAGCTAATGAAAAGTTAATTTTAGAAAAAATTAAGCAATATCCTAATGCAAAAGTTGTTACTTATATAAATTCATCTAGTGGTGTTAAGGCTGCTAGTGATGCCGTTTGTACTTCAGCTTCAGCACTTGCTGTTGTTAATAATATTGAAGCTGACGAAATACTTTTTGTTCCAGACAAAAACTTAGCTTCTTGGGTTCAAGAGCAAACTACAAAAAAAATTATTCCTTATGAAGGTTGTTGTAATATTCATGATAGAGTTAAACCTGAAGATTTACAAGAAGCTCTTGACAAAAATGGTCCAATGAAAATTTTAGCTCATCCAGAGTGTAGACCCTCTGTTAGAGCAATGGCGGATTTCGTAGGAAGTACTGCTGGAATACTAAAAGCTATTGGAGATATAGACGCAGAAAAGTATCTTATTGTTACAGAAAAAGGAATTGCTCATGAGATTGGTAAAAGATATCCTAATAAGAAATTTGTTTATCTTAACATGTTCTGCTCACCAATGAAAAAAATATTCCCTGAAACAATCTATGAAGCTTTAAATGAAATGAAATATGAACTAACATTGCCTGAGGATATTATTAAAAGAGCAAAAAAATCCTTAGAAAATATGCATTACTATGCTAATAAAAAATAGGAGGTTATCATGGATTTGACTTGTGATGTACTTATTGTAGGTGCTGGACTAGCTGGCTTAAATAGTGCAATTAACTTAGACAAAAATTTAAAGATTATCATTTTAAGTAATGACAAACTCCATAAATGTAACTCTTATTTAGCTCAAGGTGGTATAACTACAGTAAAAGATGATAATGATAAGAAATCTTTTATTGAAGATACTTTAAGAGCTGGTGCTTTTGAAAATAACATTGATGCTGTAACTCTTGTTTCTGAAAATGCTCAAGAAGCTATTAATAAACTTATTGAGCTTGGTGTCCCTTTTAATAAAGATGAAAATGGGAACTTGAAATATACAAAAGAAGCTGCTCATAGCATTAATCGTATACTTTACTCAGATGATAGCAGTGGTAAAGCTATTTGGGAAACTCTTAGAGATGAAGCTTTTAAAAGAGATAATATCGAAATACTAACAGAAACTACTTTAGTTGATATAATTGTAAAAGATAACCAAGTTTTTGGTGGAGTTGCTTTGAAAGATTCTTCTAAAATAAATATTTATGCTAAATCTACAATTTTAGCTAGTGGTGGAATAGGAGGCGTTTTTAGAAATTCTACAAATTTTGAAAATATTCAAGGGATTGGAATTTCATTAGCTCTTAAACACAACATAAAATTAAAAGATTTAAAATATATTCAACTTCATCCCACTGCATTTCATTCAAAATGTGAAAGAAGAAAATTTCTTATTTCTGAATCTTTAAGAGGTGAGGGTGCTAAGTTAATTGATGATGAAGGAAATAGATTTGTCGATGAACTACAACCAAGAGATTTTGTAAGTGAAGCTATTCTTAAACATAAAGCTGATAAAGATATACCATGTGTACTTCTTGATGCCCGTGAAATGGGTGAGGACTACTTAAAAAATAGATTCCCTAAAATATACAATTATTGCTTGGAACAAGGAATTGATATGGCTAAAGAGCCTATTCCTGTTTCTCCTTGTCAACACTATTTTATGGGTGGAATTGAAGTAGATTCTTTCTGTAAAACTTCTATGACTAACCTATTTGCCTGTGGTGAAGTTAGTTGTACTGGTTTACACGGAAGAAATAGACTAGCAAGTAATTCTTTACTTGAAGCTACAGTTTATTCTAATAGAGTTGCTGACTACATTAATAACCATATTCAAAATTTGGATTTAATAGAAGTTCCATACGAGTCTAAAGATATACAAAATTTGGAAACTAAAAATGTAGAAACTCTTATTAATGCAATAAAAAAAGAAAGAAAGGATTTATTACATGAACTTCTTGATAATAGATGATATTATAAAAAATGCTCTTATTGAAGATGGAGCTTTTGACGATATAACGACAAATAGCATATTAAATGGTAATGAACAAGGAACTTGTGACGTAATATTCAAAGAAGATGGAATCTTATGTGGAATTGAAGTTTTTAAAAGAGTATTTTATATTATGGGGGAAGTTGAAGTTTCTTTTTTATTTGAAGAAGGAACTTTTATAAAAAAAGGTTCTCTTGTAGGAAAATTAAAGGGTTCTTGTGCAAAAATTTTGAGTGGAGAAAGAGTTGCTCTTAATTTACTTCAAAAAATGTCTGGTATTGCTTCTACAACTTTTAATATTGTAACTGAACTAAAAGATACTAACATTAAAATTGCTGATACAAGAAAAACTACACCGAATTTAAGATATTTAGAAAAATATGCTGTTACTGTTGGTGGTGGCATCAATCATAGATACAATCTTTCTGATATGGCTATGATTAAAGACAATCATATAAAAGCTGCTGGTAGTATTACTAATGCTGTTAATGCCATTAGAGCTTCACATCCCTTTGTAAAAAAAATTGAAGTTGAATGTGAGTCAATTGATGAAGTTAAAGAAGCTTTAAGTGCTAAATCTGATATTATTATGTTAGACAATATGGATTATGAAACTATGAAAACCGCTACTTCATTAATTGGAGATAAAGCCATAGTTGAAGTTAGTGGAAATATTACGATTGAAAAAATTAAAAATCTTAAAGATTTGAAAATTGATTATTTTTCTAGTGGAGCTCTTACACATTCTGTTATAGCTACAGACATTTCAATGAAAAATCTAATAAGAATTAATTAGGGCAGACTTCTATCTGCTCTATTTTTATAATTGATTCAAATTTTAAATTCTAAAGATGATTTTCTTAAATTTTTAGTATATTGTATTAACTAAAATTATGTGGTATTTGAATAGATGATTAAAATTAGGATTGGTGCAGTGTGCTTCACAAATAGATTAATTTATATAATATTGATTTGTATAAATTTAATAACGCTATAAAAACTATTATAAGGAGGGGTTATGTCTGATTTTTCAAAATTATCTAAAAATTTAAATAAACAAAATATTGACAAAATATCTCTACTTACCAGATTTAATTTTTTAGTAAGTAGTCTTAAAGAAAGTGTTTTTTTAGATGAAAAAAAATCTGTTTATTTCAATAGAGAAATTAATCATATAATTTCTGATATTAATTCTTTAATTAAATCATTTTCCTCTGTTTTTTATATTATACATTTAAATGACAACCCTGATTTGTATATTTATGAACATACAATTAAATCTTCTGTTCTTGCTGGATTTTTAGGAAGTTCTATTAACCTTTCTGAGGAAAATATTAATATTTTAATTAAGTCTTCTTTATTAAAAGATATTGGTATTTTGAGAGTTTCTGATAAAATTTTAAATAAAAAAAATTCTTTAGAAGATTCTGAACTTCTAGAAATTCAAAAACATCCTTTAATTTCTTATTCAATTATAAAAGATTATGAAAATATGGAAAAAGAAGTATGTGAATTAGTTTTAACGCATCATGAAAAAGAAGATGGAAGTGGTTATCCCTTAGGTTTAACTAGTAAAGAAATAAAAATTGAATCTAAAATAATATTAATATCAGATATTTTTACTGCCATGACCTCTGAAAGAGTTTACTCTAAAAAATTATCGCCATTTATTGTTTTAGAAAAATTTTATAATAATTCCTTCGATAAATTTCATATGGGTATTATTTTAAAATTTTTGGATTTATATTCAGATTATTCTTTAAATCAATCTGTATTACTTAATAATGGGATTGAAGGAATCATTGTTTCTTATGAAAAAAGTGAATATTTAAGACCCACTATTCAACTAAAAAATGGTTCTTATTTAAATCTAAAAAATCAGTTAAATTTATACATTGACCAATATCTA
>JAGNSM010000224.1 GCA_017988045.1 Fusobacteriaceae bacterium | reverse complement strand
TTTGGTATGCGGCAACGATTCATGTAAAATAGGGCAGTCCGTTCTAAAAAGTCTACTTTTTGAAACACTATCTTTTCTACGTCTCATAACCTTATTTTTTCAATTTTGCTACGTGTCAAAATAAAAGTAGTTTTTATGAAACACTTATGCTAAACTTATTTTAGAACTATTTAAAATGAAAGGATTGATTTTTAATGTCTAAAGTAGGTTATATCAGAGTTTCGGCAATAGACCAAAATACTGAGAGGCAAGAAGTGGCTTTAAAAGAACTTAAAGTTGATAAAATTTTTACTGAGAAACTTTCAGGGAAAAATACAAATAGACCAGAACTTCATAGAATGCTTGATTATGTTAGAGAAGGGGATACTTTATATATTGAAAGTATTTCAAGGCTTGCTAGAAGTACTAAAGATTTATTATCCCTAGTTCAAGTTTTACAAGAAAAAGGTGTAGATTTAGTTTCTTTAAAAGAAAATATCGATACAACAACACCTCAAGGACGTTTTATTCTAACTATTTTTGGAGCTTTATCAGAATTAGAAAGAGAAAATATTTTACAAAGACAGCGTGAAGGAATAGAAATAGCAAAAAAAAATGGAAAAGTTCTTGGAAGGCCTATTATTGAGGCACCAAAAGATTGGGATAAAGTTATAAGTTTATGGAAAAGAGGAGAAATAACTGCAACAGAATCAATGAAAAGACTAAATTTAACTAAAGCAACATTTTATCGTAGAGTAAAACAGTTAAAATCAGCGGAAACAATTAATAATGGCTAGTATTTATGATACGATTTACCCAAAATTTAAGAAAGAATTTACTCAGATAGAATTACAGGAAATATATACGCCTACTGAAGCTGAACTTAAATTTGCAGATAAAGTAACAGGTAGAAAGTCAACAAAACTGTGCTTTCTCATTACTCTTAAGTGTTTTCAAAGACTAGGTTATTTTATTTCTATTACAAATGTTCCAGACAGTATCGCTTCACATATTTCAGATTTTTCAAATATAAGTATTTCTGAAACAACAAAACTTAATTATAATAAATCAGGTATTAAGAAAAAGCATATACAAATTATCAGAGAACTCTTGAATGTAAAACCTTTTGACCATGAAGCTCGACATTTGATTGTTACTGCTATTGGAAAAGCAGCTAAAACAAAAGATGAACCAACAGACCTAATAAATATTGCAATAGAAGAGCTTGTTAAAAATTCTTATGAACTTCCTGCTTTTAGCACTATTGAAAGAGCTGTAAATAGAATAAGAGTTTCGGTGAATCGCTCATTTTATAGAAAAATATTTGATTCTTTAGACGAAGAAGAAGTAAATAAAATCAATAATCTCTTAGAAAATGATGAGGATTTAAAATCTACTCCCTGGAATATGATTAAGAAAGAATCTTCTAGTCCAACTTTAAATCATTTGAAAGAGATAGTTAATCAACTCTCTTGGCTGAAAGAGCAAAGTATTGCTGTCAATGCCCTCCAAGAGATTCCTTATGTAAAGATAAAACAATTTTCATTGGAAGCAAAAGCTTTAAATGCTACAAAAATGAGAGAATTAGAACCATTAAAGAGGTATACTCTCGTTGCATCTTTAATATATATTCAAACCTCAGCAACTATTGATGATGTAGCTGAAATGTTTATTAAAAGAATGAATTCGGTTCATAACAAAGCAAAAGCAGCACTAGAACAATATAGAAAAGATAACGTTCAAACCACTAATAATCTCATTTTAGCTTTAAAAGACATTGTTGTAGCTTATGAATCTAATGCAACTAAAGAAGAAAAGTTTTTAGCTATAGATACCCTTTTATCCAAACACAGCAGTGAAATCCTCGAAAAATGTGATAAACATAATGCAAATTCTAGAAGTCATTACAGTTTTCTATGGCAATACTACAAAAGCAATAGGAAGATTCTTTTCGGTATACTAAAAATATGTAAAATCTATTCAACAAATAAAGACCAATCTTTAGAAAAATCAATAACCTTTTTACAAGAAAATGAAAATAAACGAGCTGATTGGCTTGATATCATAAAAATAAAAAACAAGGGAAAGTCTAATGAAATGAGGACTGAACTTATAGATTTAAAATGGATTCCAGAGGCTTGGTGGAAGCTTATAACAGGAAAAACCAATAAAAAAGAAATTATTTATAGAATTGATAGGAGATACTTTGAAATTTTTACTTTTACTCAGATAATGTGGGAACTGAAATCAGGAGATTTATTCATTGTAGGAGCTGATAAATATTCAGATTACAGAGAACAACTGGTTTCATGGGAAGAATACGATAGGAGCAAAGAACTATTTGGGCAACAAGTTAATTTACCTGTTAACGGTAAAGAGTTTGTTTTATCATTAAAATCTAAAATGGAAAAAGTCATAGCTGATACTGATAAAACATTCTTGGATAATCAATTTGTTAGAATAGTTAATAATGAACCAATTATTAGTAAAATTGAGAAAATTAAATACCCAGAGCAAAAGAAAGAAATAGAATCTTTAATTGCAGAAAGACTAGAGCCCATTAATATCCTTGATATTATAACTGATACAGATTATTGGCTCAAATGGACAAAGCATTTTGGCTTACTTTCTGGTCATGAATCAAAAATGGAAAATCCAACGGCAAGATATATTCTAGCTACCTTTTGTTACGGTTGCAATATTGGCCCAACTCAAACAGTTCGTTCCCTAGAAGAGCTTACAAGAAAGCACCTTTCTTGGACAAATCAGCAGCACATAACTGAAGATAAAATTGATAAAGCTGTATTTCAACTTATAAATGCATACAACTCTTTAGATTTACCAAGAGTTTGGGGTTCTGGGAAAAGTTCATCAACTGATGGAACCAAGTGGGAACTTTATGATAAAAATCTTTTATCTGAATACCATATTCGATATGGTGGCTATGGAGGAATTGGATATTATCATGTCTCTGACAAATATATTGCTCTTTTTAGCCATTTTATTCCTTGTGGAACTTGGGAAGGGGTATATTTGCTTGATATTTTACAAAATAACCAATCTGAAATTCAACCAGACACTTTTCATGGAGACACCCAAAGTCAAAATGG
>JAGNSM010000223.1 GCA_017988045.1 Fusobacteriaceae bacterium | reverse complement strand
TTCGAGAGTATTGGCTTGATATTGGAAGAATGGAAGAGTATAAAAAAGCTAACGATGAATATGATAGTGTATTTAAAAAGGTAAAAAATGATAAATGAGCATAAAGTTTTAGCAATTATACCAGCAAGAGGTGGTTCAAAGGGTATTCTAAAAAAGAATATAAAAGTTTTAAACGGGAAGCCATTAATACAATATACTATTGATATAGCGAAAGAAGTGCCAGATATTTCAAAAATTATTATTTCAACGGATGATAATGATATTATAGATTTGTCAATTTCTTTAGGAGTAGATGTAATAAAAAGACCTGCTGAACTTTCCACTGACTCGTCTTTAGTAAAAGACGCAATTCAATATACTGTGAAAAAATTAGAAGAAGAGGGTAATGTGATAAAATATATCCTCTTATTAGAACCAACATCACCTTTAAGAAAAGTTGAAGATATCCAAAAAGTTATAGATAAATTAAAACATAACGAGAATGATAGTGTTGCTACTTTTTCTAAATCTTGTATTTCGCCTGGAAGATTATGGAAAATAGATAATAACAAATTATCCACTTTTTTTAAAGGTTCAAATCCGTGGTTACCACGACAACAGCAACCTGATGCTTATGAGCTTAATGGTCTTGTCTATGGCTTTACTAGGGAGTCTTTAATAAAGTATAAAAACGAAGATTCAATTTTAGTTGGAAATATTGATTATGTTATTGTCGATAGACAAGTTATAGATATTGACACGATGATGGATTTTTTAATTGTAGAAAAAATAATGGAGAAACAAAATGAAAAAGCTTAGTAACTTAATGAATTTAAGTGGAAAAACTGTTTTTATCACTGGTGGTGCTGGATATTTAGGTACATCAATGAGCCATGCTTTAGCAGAGTTAGGTGCAAATATAGTAATAGGCTCAAGAGATGGCAATAAATGTAAAGAATTAGCAAAAACTCTTGAAAATGAATATGGAATTAAAGCTATGGGGATTGAGGTTAATATTCTTGATGTTAGTAGTATAGCAAGTACACTTAAAATTTTAATAGACAAATTTGGAACACTTGATATTTTAATTAATAATGCATGGTCAGGTAAAAAAAACACATTTGAATCTATATCTTACGATGAATGGAACTATGATATTAATATGTGCCTGAATGCAGTTTTTTATACTACGAAAGAAGCTTCTGAATATTTAAAAGCTTCTAAAGGTGTTATTGTAAATATAACATCCATGTACGGGCATGTTGCGCCAGATTATAGAATATATGATGGTAAAGAATTTGCTAATCCACCTAGTTATGGAGCAGCAAAAGCTGGTGTTATTCAACTTACAAAATATTTGGCAAGTTTTTTATCTCCTTATGGTGTTAGAGTCAATGCTTTAAGTCCAGGTCCTTTTCCTTTTCCGGAAACACAAAAAAATAATGATTTTATAGAAAAATTAGCTTCTAAAAATATGTTAAATCGAATTGGGCAGCCTGAAGATTTAAAAGGTGCCATAGCTTTACTGTGTAGTGATGCCTCAAGCTATATGACAGGACAAAATATATGCGTAGATGGTGGCTGGGCAGCATGGTAGATAAAATAACAAGGCTAAAGAATTATGATTAAAATAGGCATAATAGGCTTATCTGAAGGGAATGGTCATCCATACTCATTTAGTGCGATAATAAATGGATATGATAAAAAGTTTATGGCAGAGTCTGGGTGGAAAGGGATATATGAGTACTTAAATTTAAAAGATGAGTCAGATTTTCTTCTGGGTAAAGCAAAAATAACTCATGTTTGGACACAAAGTAAAGCAGAAAGTGAAAAAATCAGTAAAGCTACCCATATTAAAAATATATGTGACAACTATGAAGACATGATAGGAGAAGTGGATGCTGTTATAATAGCTAGAGATGATTATAAGCTTCATTGTGAAATGGCAAAACCTTTTTTGGAAGCTGGATTATCAGTTTTTGTTGATAAGCCTTTGTCGGTAAATAAAGATGAATTAAAATATTTTTTACCATATCTGAAAACAAATAAATTAATGTCATGTGCTGGTGTAAGATATGCAAAAGAATTAGATTACATTCGAGCTAACATAAAAGATTTTAAAAATATGAAACTAATAAGAGGTACAGTTTTAAACTCTTGGGAAAAATATGGAATTCATATGTTAGATGGTATCTTTAATATAATAGATTTTAATGTGAAAAGTGTTGTAGCTATCAATGGTAAACACATGTCAGTTATACTCAAAAATTATGATGAAAGTATCATTCAAATTGATGCTTTAGATACTACTGTTAAAACTTTTCAATTTGATTTTTGGGCAGAAAATCAGAAATTTACCGCAGAAGTAGATGATAATTTTACAGCTTTCAAAAGAACATTATATTATTTTATACAAATGATTGAAACTGGAAAATCTGATATAGAAGCTAACTTGACAATAAATTTAATGAAAGTTTTAATGGCTGCAAGAATTTCTGAAAATGAAAATAGAGAGGTATCTTTAAATGAAATTATTATCTGATTTAAATAAAAAAGTAATAGTTATAACGGGTGGAGCAGGTCTTATAGGAAAAGAGTTCGTAAAAGCAGTTATTGAAAATGGTGGTATAGCTATAATTGCTGATATAAATGAACAAATAGGAGAAGAAGTAAAAGAAAATATATCTAAAGAGTTAAATACATCAAATATAGATTTTATTAAACTTGATATTACATCAAAAGAATCCTTAAATAAATGCTTAAATTATTTAGATAAAAAATATAAAAGAATAGATGCTTTAGTAAACAATGCATACCCTAGAAATAAAAACTATGGAAAGCATTTTTTTGATGTAGAGTATGAAGATTTTATCCAAAATTTAGGTTTAAATCTTGGTGGATATTTTACAGCATCTCAGCAATTTTCACAATATTTTAAAAGCCAAGGGCATGGAAATATTATAAATATTAGTTCTATTTATGGTGTAGTTGCTCCAAAATTTGAAGTATATGAAAATACATCTATGACAATGCCAGTAGAGTATGCAGCTATTAAATCTGGGCTTATACACTTAACAAAATATATGGCAAAATATTTTAAAGGTATGAATA
>JAGNSM010000080.1:5094-9346 GCA_017988045.1 Fusobacteriaceae bacterium | reverse complement strand
ACAAAATATAAGTGCTTATGCAAAGAGCAATAGTTGTAAATGACATCAGAGGAATCGCATATTTTCCAAAGGCAGGTAGAAGAATAATGCTGATATTACTAGTGTCCAAGTTATAGGTGTTAGCTAAGCTTGAAACATCAATAGTTTGCATAGCAAGAGAAACAAGGAAATAAACTAAATTTACAAGAAGAAAGCTAAAAATAACAGCTCTATTTATAGTTTTTTTGATGTCTTTTACTTCATTACTGTAATTTCCAATAACTTCCCAACCTACAACAGCCCAAAATAAAATAAGAATAGTTTTTCCAAATTCATTAACAGTTGGCAAGGTTTGAGGTACAAAATCCTTTGTGTAACCTAATAAGACAGTAATTGAGCCTATCAAAAGGATTAACGCAACAGCTACAGAGAGAACAAGAGAAACTTTGCTTATTGATGAAATATTTTTGAGCAGAATAAAGGAACACATGATTATAAAAATCAGGGCGTATATATTAATACTATGATTGAATTTATAAATATTGGATAAGTGTTCTCCAGCAGTAATCATTACAGCAGTTGGCCCAGTAAAAACAGCAAATATCAAGAAATATGAAGTAAGTTTCTTGAATTCAGAACCAAAGGCGGATTCTACAGCGTTAGAAACACCTCCATCACCGGGAAACTGTATACTTAGATTGGTAAAAACTTTGGCAAAAAGAGCTCCGAGAATCACAATAATTATCCAAGTGAAAATAGCGTAATTCCCAAGAGTTTTGTAAGCGAGGGGTGGAAGGATAATGATTCCTGAACCTAACATAGAACCAGTGATTAATCCAGTTAGAAGTGTTGTTCCAATTTTTTTGTTTTCCATTTTATCATCCCCAAATAATATTTAATATTTACAGTATAAAGGAAATGTGTGTATTTGTAAAATAGTTATATTTTGAATTTAGAAAAAAATTGAAAAGTATGAGCGAAATTCGAGAATTATTGTATATAGTCAAAAATTATATTTCAAAATAAAAAAAAGACAGATATCTGTCTTTTTATTAATTAGCTTTTAAAGCTTTATAAACTTTTTTAGCTAAAGTTTTTTCATTAGCTTTGATGAAGTTTAAAACTTCAGACTCAGATCTACCATTTAAAGTTTTTAAAACTTTAGTAGTAACTCTTAAAGTTAATTTTGTCCCATTAATAACGATAGTTGCAACTTGTAAGTTTGGTTTCCAAACTCTTTTAGTACATCTGTGTGAGTGAGAAATTTGGTTACCAGTTGTTGTACCAACTCCAGTTATATCACATACTCTCATCGATTCACCTCCTAAGAAAATTACGTTTTAAATTCTATCATGTAAGTAGAAAAAAAGCAAGTATTTTTTCTTGACGGCGATAATTATTAACATATTGAGTAAACTATTAGATTTCCTACGATAAAATTAAAGAAACTACATTTTGATTTTGAAAGAGTAGGGCTTTTGTGATATAATATCGTGAATAATTCTATATTTTTGAGGGGGCACAATGAACCAGCATTCATACAAGGTTCTAGAATTTTATAAATTGAAAGAACTGTTAACAAAATATGCCATTACAGACGAGGCAGCACACAGATTAATTGAATTAGAACCGTTTAATGATATAAATAAACTGAAAAGAGAATTGGAAACTACTCTTCACTATTTTGAGTTCTCAAAATATGACGGTGGAGCAGAGCTTAGTGGAATCAGAAATATTGAAGACTATATTAAGAAAACAAGCTTAGTAGGAACTTATCTTGCACCAGAAGAACTATTTTTTATAAAGAAAAATATAAGAACTTTTAGAGTAGTAAAAGGAAAAATAGATGAGTTAGAGGGCAAATATAGAACTCTTTATATGAAACTAAGGGAAATCCCTGTTTATAAGGGAATAGAAGACCTTATAGAGAAGGCGATTAGTGACAGCGGGGAGATAAATGATAGTGCTTCTTTAGAATTGGCAGATATTAGAAGGCATAAAAAAATGATTGGGGAAAATATCAAAAATAGATTTGAAGAGATATTTAATAATCCTAATTATTCTAAAGCTGTTCAAGAGAGAATAATAACAGTAAGGGAAGGTAGAAGTGTTATACCTATAAAGGCTGATTTTAAAGGGCAAATAAAGGGGCTTGAACACGACAGGTCATCAAGTGGACAGACAGTGTTTATTGAACCACTTACAATACTTCCTCTTAACAATAAAATGCGTGAGTTGGAAGTAAGAGAAAGAGAAGAGATTAAGAAAATCTTGCTAAGACTTACTGATATGGTAAGGCTGAATAGTGAAGGGCTCTTAAAAATATCAGAGGCTCTTATTGAACTGGATATACTTAATGCGAAAACACTTTTTGCTAGAGAATACAAATGTACTAGACCCAATATTCTTGAGAGAGAACAACTGAAAATAGTGCAAGGAAGACATCCGTTTATTTCGCAAGAGGTTGTAGTTCCTCTGACTTTTGAACTAGGAAAAAATTATGATATTATGCTGATTACTGGACCAAATACTGGGGGAAAAACTGTAGCACTTAAAGTCGCAGGGCTTCTTACATTGATGGCTTTATCGGGAATGCTTATACCTGCTTCAGACAAAACAGAAATAGGTATGTTCTCAGGAGTATATGCTGATATTGGGGACGAGCAAAGTATTGAGCAAAATCTTTCATCATTCTCGGGACATCTGAAAAATGTTCAAGAAATATTAGAAAGTGTAACAAAAAACTCTCTAGTGCTTCTTGATGAACTTGGTTCTGGAACAGATCCAATGGAAGGGTCAGCATTTGCAATGGCAGTTATTGACTATTTAAAAGAGAAAAAAGCAAAAACTATTGTTTCTACTCACTTTAGTGAAGTAAAAGCTTATGGATATAATGAAGAAGGCGTGGAAAGTGCTTCTATGGAGTTTAATGCAGAGACTTTATCGCCAACGTATAGACTGCTTCTTGGGATTCCCGGAGAGAGTAACGCTCTGAAAATTGCAAGAAGATTGGGAGTTTCACCAGAGATAATTGAGAGAGCAGAAAAATATATTTCTGAAGAAGATAAAAAAGTAGAAACTATGATTGCTACGATTAAGGAAAAAAGTAAAGAGGTAGAAGAAGTTCAAGCTCAAGTTGAGAAACTAAAAACTGAAGCAGAAAACTATAAAAACTCTTATGAAGATAAATTGAGACAAATTGAAAAAGAGAAAAATCAAATCTTAAAAGAAGCTTATGATAGTTCAGATAAGCTAATAAAAGATGCACAAGAAAAAGCAAAAGCTCTTATTGAAAAAATAAGAAAAGATGAGTTTAACAAAGATGAAGTAAAAGCTACTGAAAAAGCTCTTCAAATGCTTAGAAATGAAGTTAAAGAAGATAAACAGAAAAACATTGTTACAGAAGTTAGGGCGAAAAGTCATCTTAAAATATTGAAGGGTGAAAAAGTATATATTAAGAGTTTAAATGGAGATGCCCTTGTACTTAAAGTTATGGAAGACAAAGAATTGGCTCAAGTACAGGCAGGAGTATTAAAACTTACAGTATCTTTTGATGATATCAAAAAAATTGAAGAGAAAAAAGTTAAAAATACAGTAAGAGCAGCGATTACAAGTAGGTCTAGTGCAAAATCTCAAGTTGACCTTAGAGGGAAAATGGTAGATGACGCAATTCATGAACTAGAGAATTATCTAGATAAAGCTATGATGAGTGGATATGGGGAAGTTAATATAATCCATGGGAAAGGAACAGGACAGCTTAGAAAAGGAATACAAGAGTTTCTAAGAACTTGCCCTTACATAGACTCATATAGAGACGCAGACCAAAATGAGGGCGGAATGGGATGTACTGTAGTTAGATTTAAGTAGGGAAAATTAGAAATTAGTAGTTAGTAATTAGGAATTTTGTAGGGGCTCATTGCATGAGCCCAAATAGTAAAAATCCTGTTATTAATTTAAGGGATTTTTCGGAATGTAAGTTGTTCGTTTAACCTCTTCCGCCTTCGGCACCTTCGCTACGCCTGTGATATTTGAAAAATATCAAATCCTAGAATTAGGAGAAGGACTACAAAATTTATTTTTAAAGAGTTCCCTCTCCTGTTTTTAGGAGAGGGTTAGGGTGAGGTCAGTTGTTTAGAATTCAAAAATATTATAAATATTTGAGTATTATCGAGGAGAAAAACATGAACAGAGTTTATGCCTTAGATGTAGGAACAAGAAATGTTGTACTGCTATCGGCAGTATTAGATGAAAATAATAAAATAAAAATAGAGCA
>JAGNSM010000080.1:0-4994 GCA_017988045.1 Fusobacteriaceae bacterium | reverse complement strand
ATTATAAATATTTGAGTATTATCGAGGAGAAAAACATGAACAGAGTTTATGCCTTAGATGTAGGAACAAGAAATGTTGTACTGCTATCGGCAGTATTAGATGAAAATAATAAAATAAAAATAGAGCATATGTTTACTAGAGAGCATGAAACGAGAGCTATGGAAGATGGACAAATCCATGATATAGCAAAAGTTTCTGAAATAGTAAATAAGCTTAAAGAGGATATGAAGTCAGCTACAGGCGACGAAGTAACAGAAGTGGCAGTAGCGGTGGCAGGTAGAAGTCTTTTGACAGATAAAGGGTTTGCCAAGAAAGATTTTAATCCACTAGAGGAACTTTCAGAAGATGACATAAAAACTGTTGAATTACTTGCTATCCAAGATAGTTTAATGAAGCTGAAAGATGAAGCTTCTAACTATCATTGCGTAGGTTATACAGTTTCGGAATATAAACTTGATGGAGTAGCCATAAAAAATCCTCTTTTCCAAAAAGGAAATAGCTTGGAGACTGAGATATTAGCAACTTTTCTTCCAAAAGTAGTTGTTGATTCAATGTACACGACTATGAAAAAAATTGGACTAGGAATCAAAACTCTTACTCTAGAGCCAATAGCAGCAATTTCCGTAGTTATTCCAGAGGATATGAGAAAGCTTAATATAGCTCTTGTAGATATTGGGGCAGGAACATCAGATATTGCTATCTCAAAAGGTGGAAGAATCATAGGTTATGGAATGGTTCCAATGGCAGGAGATGAGATTACAGAAACGATTTTAGACGAGTATCTTCTTGATTTTAATGTGGCAGAACTGGTTAAAAAAGCACTTTCTGATAAAAATGAAACTGTAAAATATGAAGATATACTTGGAATGGAATATGAGATTGATAAAACAGAAATTTTTGAAAAAATAGAGAGAACTCTAGAAACTCTTAGTGAAAAAATTGCTCAAAAAATAGGTGAGCTTAATGAAACTCAACCTCAAGCAGTAATTCTTATTGGTGGAGGGTCACTAGTTCCAGGGCTTAAAGAAAAAATAGCTGAAAAAGTAAGCCTTGTGGCTGGAAGAGTAGCCATAAGAGGAACAGAGGCGATTAAAAATCTTGTAGATGATACAGAAAAATTGAAAACAGCAGAATTTGTAACTCCAATTGGAATAGCAAATATGGCTTTTGACAATAAAGGATTCAATATACTTGAGTTTGCTCTTAATAATGAATCTCACAGAGTATTTTCTTTTACCAAAGATATTAAACTTATGGAAGCTTTGATTGCCATAGGATTTGACAGTAAAGAACTTTACTCAATGCCGGGGAAAGCTCTTACTTTTACTGTTAATGGGAAAATGAAGATACTTAAAGGTGAAATGGGTAAACATTCGATTATTAAAATAAATGGTAAGCAAAAAACTCTGGATAATTTTATTGAAGATGGAGACAGTGTAGAGATAAAAAAACCTAGAGAAGGTAGAGATGCCATAATGAATGTCAAAGAATTTTTGGCAGAATATGGAGCATTTAATGTATATTTTAATGGAGCAAAAAAAGTTTTTTATAAGAAGGTTTATAAAAATGGTGAGGCTCTAGAAGAAGGATTTAAGGTAGAAGATAGAGATAATTTTGAAGTTAAGGATTTTACTGTAGAAAATCTCTTTGATGAAGGGGTCGTAATAAATAGTTCAGTAAAATTTAGTATTAATGGAAAAGATTTGAGCATAGATGTGCCACTTAAAGAAGTAAAAGTTAATGGAGTTTTGGCAGATTATACAACAGCTATAAATGAAAATGACAGAGTTGAAATAACAGATATTAATGATACTATCTTAAAAGTTGGTCATTTGGTGGAAAATGTAGAGCAAGAATTTAAAATACTTGTAAATGAGCAAGAGCTTGTATTTAGTGAGATAGCTCCAGCAATACTGAAAAATGGGGTAGAAGTAGACACAGAAACTCCAATATTTACTGGGGACAAAATAGAAACTGGAATACAAGAGGAGAAAAATCCTATAGTTTCCGATATATTTAAATATTTTTCTGCTGAAGAGCTTCTTGGGAATCCCAATGGAATGTTACAAATTGAGATTAACAGCGAAAAAGGAGAGTTTACGACGAAGCTAAAGGCTAATGATAGAGTGAGACTTTATTATAAGAATTAATTAGGAATTAGTAGTTAGAAATTAGGAATGGAAGAAATTGATAATCGCTAACTGAAAGTTGATAGTTAATTTAAAATAAGATTTCTCACTTTGTTCGAAATGACAGAATATTGTCATACCGACAAAGGAGGTATCTTAATATATATTTATTTTGAAACCTTGTACTACGCGTCCACTCTGTATAAGATTACTCTAAAATTTCTTTCAGAAATTAAGAGGATCTAAAAACCTCGCCAGCAACGGTTGCTGGACACCAATAATTAGAATTGTTTTTCTTAATTCAATCCAACGTAAGGTTGGTGCAGTGTGCTGCATAAGCACGGTTTTTAGATGTTTTTGCAAGACAAAACTTTATAGATGTAAACCATTGGAGAAAATATGAAATATTTATATATAGTGGCTGCAGCAGGCAGCGGAAAAAGGATGGGTCTAGGGAAACCTAAGCAATTCTTAGAATATGACGGAGAGCCTATATTTATAAAAACTCTTAAGACTATTGAAAACTCAAAATTAGTGGATGAGATAATAGTTGTAACAGGAGAGAGTTTTATAGGTGACGTGAAAGATTATTGCAGAGAGTTTGGGATAACAAAACTAAAATCTGTGGTGTCTGGTGGAAACGAAAGACAGGATTCTATTTATAATGTGCTAAATACCTTTGAAAATCCTGAAGAGTATATAATTGCTGTTCAAGATGGTGTTAGACCCTTTATAAAAAATGAGTTTATAGAAAAAGCTTATGAAGAGCTTATTAATAACAAAGATTTGGATGGAGTAGTAACGGCAGTGGCAGTAAAAGATACTGTGAAGGTTGTAGATGGGAACGGATTTATAGTTGATACACCACCTAGAAACACTCTGTTTCTGGCTCAAACACCTCAAGTATTCAGAGGCAAAATCCTTAAGGAAGCCTATGAAACTGCCCATGAAGAAGAGTTTGTGGGGACAGACGATAGTTCTTTAGTTGAGAGAATCAATGGTAGAGTAAAGCTTATTGATGGAAGTTATGATAATATAAAAATAACAACGGTAGAAGACCTGATTTATTTGAAAAGCAATTAGTAGTTAGAAATTAGGAATTAGTAATTTGGTGATTTGAAAATTCTTAATTCTTAACTATTAATTATTAACTGAAAAAGGGGGAGTGAGTATATGAAAGATATAAAAATTTACGACACAACCTTAAGAGATGGCTCTCAAATGAGAGGAATAAAGTTTTCTGTAGAAGATAAACTTAAAATAATAAAAAAACTTGATAAATCAGGAATTCATTATATAGAGTGCGGATGGCCAAGCTCAAATCTTACTGACAAAGAACTTTTTGAGAAATTAAAAGATGTTAAATTGGAAAACTCAATAATATCAGCTTTTGGAAGTACAAGACACTATAACAAGAAGGTAGAAGAGGATTCTAGTCTGCGAGGAATTATTGAATCTGAAGTTAAGGCTTGTAGTATTTTTGGGAAAGCATGGGATTTGCATGTGACTGAAGGATTTGGTATACCACTTGAAGAAAATCTAAAAATGGTAGAAGAATCAGTAGCTTACTTAAAAAAATATGTACCAGAAGTATTTTTTATAGGTGAACATTTTTTTGACGGTTATAAGAATAATAAAGAATATGCAAAAGCTGTGCTAAAAAGCGCAGAAAAAGCTGGGGCTGACCTTTTGATTCTTGCAGATACCAATGGTGGTACACAATATTTTGAAATAAGAGAGATTATTAGAGAATTGAAAAAAGAGATTAAGTGCAACTTTGGGATTCATTGTCATAATGATGGTGGATTGGCAGTAGCTAATAGTATAGAAGCTGTACGAGAAGGGGCTGTTCAAGTTCAAGGGACAATAAATGGTTACGGAGAACGTTGCGGAAATGTTAATTTGTGCGAATTGATTCCCAATTTACAGTTGAAATTAGGATATAATGTACTTGGAGAAAAAATTAATTCTTTGACCTCTTTGGCCAAATACATAAGCGAAATAAGTAATATGCAACATCCATTAAATATGCCTTATGTGGGAGCCAATGCTTTTACTCACAAGGGTGGAATTCATGTTTCGGCAGTAATGAAAAATTCACTTACTTACGAACATATACAGCCTGAACTTATTGGAAATGAAAGGAATATACTTATTTCTGATTTGTCGGGAAAAAGTAATGTACTTTATAAAATCAAAGAGTTTGGAATGGAAAATGTAGTGAAATCTGAACATCTACCTTTGATTCTTAAGCAATTAGAGATATTTACGAAAAAAGGTTATGATTATGAAGGGGCAGAAGCTTCCTTTGAACTTCTCATAAAGAAAATAGTTTATCCTAAAATCAATTATTTTGAACCAGTAGATTTTAGAGTAATTACAGAGAAAATAGCAGACTTTGGAACAAGGACAGAAGCTACCAACAAGATAAAAATAAAAGGAGAAATCCTACACACAGTAGCTGAAGGAAACGGACCAGTAAATGCTATAAATATTTCTATAAAAAAGGCTCTTGAGAAAGAATATCCATTTATTGGAGATGTAAGCCTTATAGACTATAAAGTCAGAATAGTAGAAGGGATGCAGTCTACAAAGGCAATAACAAGAGTACTTATAGAAAGCAGATGCGAAAAAACAGGTGAAGAGTGGTCTACAATAGGAGTTTCTACCAATATTATTAAAGCTTCATGGAAAGCACTATTAGACTCTTTTAGCTATTATTTATACAAAAGGAATGAAAGGAATGATTATGAAAATTAAAGTTAATATTGCTCAAATAAAACCTACACTTGGAAATGTAAATAAAAACTTGGAAATAATGATAAAAAATATTGAGAAAGCTATTTCAGAAAATGCAGATTTAGT
>JAGNSM010000222.1 GCA_017988045.1 Fusobacteriaceae bacterium | reverse complement strand
AATATTTTTTATAAAACTATAATTTATAAGCTTTATAAGAGTACAGGATAATTTGTTGCAAACAAAAATGAAATAAAAAGATTGCAGATAAAAAGAAAAATATTATTTCATCTTCGCATGAAGTGTTTGAACATTGAACAAAGTGTATTGAAGATATATAATCCTAACATAAGAACAGTTGATGTTTGTAACAACATGAAACAAATATTTAAGAGGAGGAAAAAAATGAGTAATCAAGGTGTTATGTCAGGTAACAACGAAAGCAAAAGCCTTAAAGTTAAGGTACAAGCATTCGGAAGATTTTTAAGTGGAATGGTTATGCCAAACATTGGAGCATTTATTGCTTGGGGATTTATCACAGCTTTATTTATACCAACAGGTTGGGCTCCAAATGAAACATTGTCAGCATTAGTAGGACCAATGATAACATATTTACTACCATTATTAATAGGATATACTGGAGGTAAATTAATTGCTGGAGAAAGAGGAGGAGTAGTAGGAGCAATAGCTACTTCAGGAGTAATTATAGGAACATCAATACCAATGTTTATGGGTGCTATGATAGCAGGACCAGTTGGTGGATGGGCAATTAAAAAGTTTGATAAAGCAGTAGATGGAAAAATTAAAGAAGGATTTGAGATGTTAGTTAACAACTTCTCAGCAGGTATAATCGGTATGATTTTATCGTTAGTATTCTTCAAAGTAATCGGACCATTTGTTGAAGTTATAAACACAGCTTTAGGAAGCGGAGTAAAAGCTTTAGTAGATAACAACTTATTACCATTAACTTCAATAATAGTTGAACCTGCAAAAATTTTATTCTTAAATAATGCAATTAACCACGGAGTTTTCTCTCCATTAGGAATTCAACAATCAGCTGAAGCTGGAAAATCATTATTCTTCTTAATAGAAACTAACCCTGGACCAGGACTTGGAATTCTATTAGCATTCATGTTATTTGGAAAAGGAATGGCTAAAAACTCAGCACCAGGTGCAGCAATCATTCATTTCTTCGGAGGAATTCATGAAATTTACTTCCCATATGTATTAATGCAACCATTATTACTATTAGCAGTTATAGCTGGAGGAGCAACAGGAGTTTTAACTAACGTAGTATTAGGTGGAGGATTAATAGCACCACCATCACCAGGATCTGTATTTGCACTATTAGCAATGACTCCAAAAGGTGGATTTGTAGCAACAATAGCAAGTATTTTAGCAGCAGCATTAGTGTCTTGTTTAGTAGGAATGGTAATATTAAAAAGAACAGCTACTGGTGAAGAAGATTTAGATAAAGCTACAGCAAAAATGAAAGAATTAAAAAATAAAAAAGAAGATACAACAGTTACTGGAAATGTATCAAAAATAGTTGTTGCTTGTGATGCAGGAATGGGTTCAAGTGCAATGGGTGCTAGCTTATTAAGAAAAAAAGTTAAAGCAGCAGGATTAAACATAGAAGTAGAAAACAGAGCTATTAACAACTTAACAGAAGATATAGATATAGTTATTACACATAGTGATTTAACTTCAAGAGCAAAATCAGTAGTTAAAAATCCTACACATTTATCAATCAGCAACTTTATGGAAGCTGGATTCTATGATGATTTAGTAGAACAACTTAAAAAAAAAAGATAATAAATAGTAGTGAAGAAACTGTAATAAAAGAAAAAGAATTTGTAGCTGAAAGTCAAGAATCTAAAATGTTGGAATTGAATGGAGTAATTTTAGGACTTGAATCAGTAAGTAAAGAACAAGCTATTGAAAACATAGGTGAACAAATGAGTAAAATGGGCTATGTGGAAAGTGGATACTACAAATATATGATAGAAAGAGAAAATAAATCTACAACATATATAGGTAATAGTGTTGCTATTCCACATGGTACCCTAGAAGGAAAAGCTCAAGTTATTAAGACTGGTATTGTAATTAACCAATATCCGAATGGTGTGGATTTTGGTAATGGAAATAAAGCTTATTTTTTAATAGGAATTGCTGGTAAAAACAATGAACACGTTGACTTAATTGCAAATATTGCAGATATAATTGAGGATGAAGACAGAGTATTGGAACTAGCAAAAGTTACAGATAGAGAAGAAATATTTAGAGTGTTTTCTCTATAGAATTACAATTAAGGAGAAGGAAGTGAATTAAATGAAGACAGCAATTCAGTTTGGTGCAGGTAATATAGGAAGAGGATTCATTGGGAAATTGCTCGCCGATTCAGGATATAAAGTTTATTTTGCAGATGTTAATAAAGCAGTAATAGATGAAATTAATCTTAAAAAAGAGTATGTAATAGAAGTAGTAGGAGAACACAAAGAAGATGTAGTTATAAAAAACATAGAAGGAATTATTTCTACTGATGAAAGAATCATAGATGTTATAGCTAATGCAGATATAATAACTACAGCAGTAGGTCCAAATATTCTTTCAAGAATAGCAAGTACTTTAGCAAAAGGGATTGAGAAGAGAGAAAGTTTAGGTATTAAGGAACCTTTGAACATTATCGCTTGTGAGAATATGGTAAAAGCATCAAGTTTTTTGAAAGAAGAAGTTGTTAAATATCTTTCTGAAAACACAATAAAATATGTTGAAGAAAATGTAGGATTCCCAAATTCGGCTGTTGATAGAATCGTTCCTCCACTAGAAGGAAGCGACGAAATATTAAGAGTTAGGGTAGAGGAGTTCTCTGAATGGATAGTTGATAAAGATTTATTTAAAGGAACTATTCCTGAAATAAAAGGTATGGAGTTAACAGATAACTTAATGGCCTTCATAGAGAGAAAACTATTTACTTTAAATACAGGACACGCAATAACTGCATATCTTGGAGTTCTTAAAGGATACAATACAATAAAAGAAAGTATTGAAGATGCTGAGATAGCAAAATTTGTAACAGATGCAATGAAAGAAAGCGGAGAAGTTTTAATCAAAAGATATGATTTTGATAGAGAAAAGCACTATGCATACATTGAAAAAATACTAAAAAGATTCAAAAATCCTTACTTAAAAGATGAAGTGCAAAGAGTAGGAAGACAACCTCTTAGAAAATTAAGCTTTAACGAAAGATTAATTAAACCTCTAAGAGGAACAGAAGAATA
>JAGNSM010000221.1 GCA_017988045.1 Fusobacteriaceae bacterium | reverse complement strand
TTGGAATAGGAGGAGAAGTGAAAAGAGAATATATACTTAATGAAGGATATTTGGTAGAGATGGAAAAAGATGGAGATATATTAATATTTGTAAAACCTAATTTGGAAGAAAAAAATATGATAAAAGAAAACTTCGATATAACAGATCATGATATAGCTAGTTCTATTGATGAAGAAGAACTTCCT
This sequence comes from Fusobacteriaceae bacterium, assembly GCA_017988045.1. GTDB lineage: Bacteria > Fusobacteriota > Fusobacteriia > Fusobacteriales > Fusobacteriaceae > JAFGUR01. Next base: position 2,924 of record JAGNSM010000221.1, on the reverse strand, counting down.
AGATTAGACGACGAAGAAAAGTTCTTTTTCATTTGGAAATATCCAAGAAATTTTATGAAAAAAAGCGATTTTGAAATATCTTCAGTCGGATTTTTTATAAGATTTACTAAAATCATTTTAATAACTGACTATGATTTTGATTATTTTAGAATTAATAAAGTCAAATTTAGAAATAATTTTGATATAATATTAAAATTTATGGAATTTACTTTAAAACATTACAGTGCACATTTGAAAATAACAAAAGCAATTTCAAAAGAAGTACAGAGTAAAATTATAAGTTCTATGGAGAATAAATATTTATTACAAATGTTTAATTTGAGTGAAAGCTTAATTTATTATCAAAGTTCGTTAACATTAAATTATGATGCAATCTCAAAACTATACTCTTATTCTAAAAGAAATAATTTTACAGAGATGACAATTACTGCTTTAGAAAACTTGAAAATAGAGAATGAACAGTCTTTGAAACAAGCGGAAATATATTCAGAGGTATTTTCGGGTTTAATGGATGCAAGAGCATCGATAGTTAATAATAATATGAGTCATTTGATGAAAAATCTCACAGTAATTAATATAATATTCTTGCCATTAAATTTAATAGCGGGTATATTGGGGATGTCTGAATTTACTTATATGCTTGGGAATCATAGCAAAATAATAGGGTTTGGAGTTTTTATAGTATTTATGTTAATATTAGGATGGATAACTTATAAATTTTTAATGAAATTGGAACATAGAAAAAACAAATAGAAATTGAAAGGAAAAAAATGGCGTTAATACAGTTTAATAATATCTTTAAAGGATTTTCAGGAGAGTATATTCTAAAAAATTTAAATTTTTCGGTAGACGAAAAAGATAAAATAGGATTAATAGGTCAAAATGGAGCGGGAAAAACCACTCTAGTAAAAATGATTTTGGGAGAAGAATCCCATGATGTTAGCCCAGAGACTAATGTATATGGAACTATAACTAAAAAAGGAAATATAAGTATAGGGTATCTTTCGCAAAATTTTGATTTGAATGAGGAAAGTACAATTTTTGATGAATTATTGTCGGTTTATAGTGACGTTCTAGATGATCATAGAAAAATAGAAATCTTAAATGAAAAGCTTGCAACAGAGTTGGATAAATTTGATGAAATAATGGAAGAATTAGCAATAATAACAACAAGATATGAAAAAGAAGAAGGATATAATTTAGAATACAAAATCAAACAAATACTAACAGGCCTTAATTTTCCAGAAAATATGTATAATCAAAAGATTACTGATTTGAGTGGAGGCCAAAAATCTAGAGTAGCCTTAGGAAAAATACTTCTTAGAGAACCAGAACTTCTTATATTAGATGAACCTACAAACCATTTGGATATAAGTGCAATTGAGTGGCTAGAAGAATTTTTAAAAAGTTATAACAAAGCTTTCATTCTTATTTCTCATGATAGATATTTCTTAAATAATGTGGTGAAAACAGTTTATGAGCTTGAAAGAAAAGAGATAAGTATCTATAAAGGAAACTTTGATGAATATGTAATACAGAAGGAAATTTATCTAAGTGGAGCAATGAAAGCTTATGAAAAAGAGCAAGAAAAGATTGCTAAAACAGAAGAATTTATTGAAAGATATAGAGCTGGAATAAAATCAAAACAAGCTAGAGGAAGAGAATCCATTTTAAGTAGAATGGAAAAAATGGAAAATCCAATAGTAAATGTAAGGAAGATGAAACTTAAATTTACTGTAAAAAGAGCTAGTACAGATAGAGTTCTAAAGCTTAAAGGATTAGAAAAAAGTTTTGAGGATAAAAAACTATTTAGTAATCTTGATATAGATATATTTAAAGAAGATAGAATAGGGCTTATAGGTAAAAATGGAATTGGAAAATCAACTCTTTTAAAAATTGTAAATGGTTTAGAAACTGCTGATAAGGGAGAAATACTTTTTGGTGAAAAATTAGACATAGGATATTATGACCAAGAACATCAGAATATCAATAGAAATAATACAATACTAGAAGAACTTTTATATAGTTATCCTATTTCTGAAGAAGATGCTAGAAGAATGGCAGGAGGATTTTTATTTACAGAAGATGATGTTAATAAAAAGATTTCCTCGCTAAGTGGTGGAGAAAGAGCAAGAGTTTCTTTTATGAAACTTATAAAAGACCAACCTAATTTTTTAATACTAGATGAGCCAACAAACCATTTGGATATATACTCCAGAGAAGTATTAGAGGAGTCATTGATGGATTATGATGGAACTCTCTTGATTGTTTCACATGATAGATATTTCTTAGAAAGTATTGTTAATAAAATATATCACATTACAGAAAGTGGTGCAGAGTTATTTAAAGGCGACTACGAAAACTATAAAAAAGAGATAGAAAATAAAAAAGAACAAAAAGTTAATAACAACGAGTATGAAGAGCAAAAGAAAAATAAAAATAGAATTAATTCATTAAAAAAACAAATTGAGAAGTTTGAAAAAGATATAGAGGAAAAAGAAGAGGAAAAGGCTGGGGTAGAAGCAGAATATCAAAAAGCTGGTCTAAAAAATGATGTTGGACTCCTTATGGAATTACAAGAAAAAATTGATAATATTGATATAGAAATATTAGAACTCATGGGGGCTTGGGAAGATTCTGAAAAAGAATTAAATGAATTAGAAAGTTAGATAAAGATATTAAGGGTTTAGTAATCTAAACTCTTTTTTATTTAAAGAATTAATAAATGTCATTGACAGTAAATTGTAAAAATGTTAAGATTTAATGCTATCTAGTCTGTTAAATACTTTACTTAAAATTGTTGAAAATAAATTTTTTTCAACTTTTTATAATCAAAAAGCCATTGACTTTTTGAGGGTAGGTGAGTATAATAGAAAAGTTATGTAAAAAAATAAACATAGAAAAACATTGAAAGGAGGTTTAAG
>JAGNSM010000220.1 GCA_017988045.1 Fusobacteriaceae bacterium | reverse complement strand
GTCATTGACAGGAACGACGGAAACATTTGAAGTACAAGCATTCCCATCATAATATTTTTTCTACCCTTAAATCTGTATCTTGAAAAAGTATAGGCAGTAAGAGTTGTTATGAGAACTCCAATTATCATGTTTAAAAAAGCAATTTTCAATGTATTTTTATACCAAATTGGATAATCAGTACTGGTAAATAAAGTTTTATAATGCTCGAAGGTAAAGGTTGTAGGTATAAAAGTTGAACTATAAAGACTTGTACCTTTTTGTAATGATGAAAGAATAATCCAAAGTATTGGTAAAATTATTACTGCTGCAATTATTACGAGTAATGCATATACTAAGAAATTTTCTATAAATTTTAAAGTTTTATTATTGTTTTGTTTTTTTGAAATATTCATTATATCATATCCTCCTCAGTAAACGATTTTGATTTTCTGAAGTTGTATAAAGATACTGTTGCTATAAATGCGAATAATACTATTGAAATTACTGCTGCCATTCCAAATTGTTGTTGATTTACAGTAAGTTTATATAACCAAGTTACCAGTATGTCTGTTTCTCCTGCAAATTTGAGATTTGAATTAACAGGATTTCCGTCTGTAAGAAGATATATTGCTCCAAAATTGTTAAAGTTATAAGCAAAACTTAGTATTAAAACTGGTGCTGTCTGGAACAAAAGCATTGGTAAAGTTATATGCTTAAATTGTTGCATTTTTGTTGCACCATCTATTTCTGCTGCTTCATAAAGGGTAGAAGAAATATTTGTTAAAGACCCCGATAAAAGAACCATAAAGTAAGGAGCTCCAACCCAAGTATTGATTGCAAGAACAGATATTTTTGCAAGAATTGGATCTGTAAAAAACGGTATTCTTTCTATTCCAAAATTAACTAACATATTGTTTATTGGTCCAATACCATTAAACATAAGTCTAAATACTAATAGTGATATAAACGCAGGCATTGCATAAGGTAATATGTAAATAGTTCTCCACATTCCTTTTAATTTTATTCCTTTTTTATTGGTAAGAAGAGCTAGTCCAAGTCCCACAACATAATTTAAAAATGTGGAAGCGATTGCCCAAATTGCCGTCCAAAGAAGTAGTTTACCAAAAGTATAACTCCAAGATTTTAGTTTTATAATATTTCTAAAATTATCAAATCCAACCCAATCTACCAAGTTTCTTGGGGGAAGATGATTAGGAGCTGAATAGTTAGTGAAAGCAATTAAAGTTGTTGCAAGTATAGGAAGTATTAAGAAAAATATAGTTCCTAAGGCAGCTGGAGTAAGCATTATTTTTACAAAATTTTCATTATAAAACTTTAATAAAGTTTCTTTAAATGTAGTCTTTAAATGCCCTTCATCTCTCATTTGTCCAAGTTTTCTTGCATCAATTATGCTGTATACATAAACGGTCAAAGTAGCTATTAATAATATTGTTTTTATAAGTCCTTCTAGTAATAAAAATATCGAGTGGTCACCTTGAACTACGTCAAATCCTACAGAACTTTGAGGAGTTTCCCCTAAAGTAAATATACCCCAAATCCCACTAGCGTAATTCCCTACATTAAGTATAAAACTAATTCCGACCAATAAAAACAATATTCCTTTTATAAATGATTTGTTATAAAATTGACCTAGTCCCATGCAAATAACAGATAAAATAGTTGATATTTTTTTATGTTTCACTTCTCTCCCTCTCCTTACAGGGAGTCTGCCCTTTCGAGCAAACTCCTATTTTATTTCAAAAGCTTTGCAGATTCTTATTATTTAGCAGCTTTAATTGCTTCTTTCATAGTTTTTACTGCTGTTTCTAAGGCAGCTTGTGCAGTAGCTTTTCCATCCCAAGCTTCTGACAATGCAGCTCCTACTGGATCCCAGAAATATTTCATTTCAGCAATAGCAGGCATTGGAGTAGCATATTGAGCTTGTTCTAAGAAAGGTTTTACATCTCCGTTACTTGCGATTTCAGGTGCAGTTAATAAAGATTTTACTGGTGGAATTTGTCCAGTCATTTTGAATCTTTCTAATAACATTTCATCTGAAGTAATAAATTGTGCAAACAATTGAGCAGCTTTAGGGAATTTGCTATAAGTACTTACTCCCATTAATCTTACACCAGAGAAAGAGTTTAAATGTTTCCCATCAAATGTAGGTAATGCAACAATTCCATAATTAGTATTAGCTTTTTTCAAGTCACCTATTGCCCAAGGACCATTAATCATTGTAGCTACTTTACCTTCTTGGAATAATCCCATCATAGTTCCGTAGTTAATGTCTCCTGATTTTTCAGCAGAGATAGCTTTTAATTTAAGCATGTTGTCTAAACCTTTTACAGCTCCAGCATTATTTATTCCAATATCTTCTGGATTAGTACCGTTATCACCAAAAACATATCCACCATCCATTGCTAAGAATGAATGACCATAATATCCATTAGCAGCTTCCCAGAATATTCCAAATTTATTAGCTTTTTTATCAGTAAATTTTTTACCGAAGTCAAGAAGTTCTTCAAAAGTTGCAGGTCCATTTGGAAGTACATCTTTGTTATAGAATAAAGCATAAGTTTCAATTGACAAAGGCCAAGCCATTACTTTACCATCTTTAGTAGCTGCAGTTACTGCTGCATCCATAAAGTTTGATTTAACTGCATCGGCAGATACCATGTTTTCCATTACAAGCCCTGCAGAACTAGCTTCTCCAAGTCTATCATGAGGGAATACAAATACATCTGCTCCTACCCCTGATGGCCCATCTTGTCCTAGTTTTGTTAAAGCGTCAGTCATATTAACTTCAGCATATTGAACTGGTACACCAAATTTTTCTTGGAATTTTTTAGCTGCCATAGCCATAAACTCCCCTTCAGGACCTTTTGATTCCCATACAATAAGTTTTGCTCCATCTTCAGGTTTAACCTCAGTTGTTGCAGCCGCTTCAGTTTTTGGAGCTTCTTCTTTTTTAGCTCCACATCCTACTAGTGCAAATACAGTAAGTATTGACATAGCATAAATCATTAGTTTTTTCATGTTGCCTCCTTATAGTTTTTATACTTATTTCTATTGAAAAATTTTAATTTTTAACGCAAACGTTTTCGAAATGACTGAAAAAATAAAAAAGA
>JAGNSM010000219.1 GCA_017988045.1 Fusobacteriaceae bacterium | reverse complement strand
CTATTCTCTATCATCTTTAATCCTTTCAATATTTCTCGTTTCTTCTTCTACAATAAGTTTTAGTTCTTCCTTTGTTGGAAGTACTGTAAGATATCTACTGGCAAATATTTGCTCATTATTTTCAGGTAAAGTCATTTCTACCAAAGTATCTTTTTTATCATTACATATAATAATTCCGATTGTTTTATTCTCATCTGGTAATTTTACATTTCTATCATAATAATTAACATACATTTGCATTTGTCCAATATCTTGATGTTTAAGTTTACCAATTTTTAAATCAATAAGAACAAAACACTTCAATATTCTATTATAAAAAACTAAGTCTACGTAAAAATGCTCTTCATCAAAAGAAAACCTTACTTGTCTTCCTTGAAATAAAAACCCTTTTCCAAGCTCCATAATAAATTTTTCTAAATGATTAATTATAGAAGTTTCAAGTTGATTTTCAGAATGATTTGACATCTGCTCCAATCCTAAAAATTCCAAAATATATGGGTCTTTTATAAGGTCTTTTGGTTTTTCTATTATTTGACCTTTTTGAGATAGTTCCATAACTTCATTTTTATTTCTACTTAATGCAAGTCTTTGATAAAGACAACTATCAATTTGTCTTTCCATTTCTCTAACAGACCAATTTTCATTAATAGCTTCTATTTCATAAAATTTTCTTTCATTAATATCATTTATTCTCATTAATCTAATGTAGTGTGTCCAACTTAAATTAAATGGATTCTCTAATTCCAAAATCTCTGATTTCGTTTTTTCCTTTGAAGATTTGGCAATCACTGATTGCCAAATCTCATCTTGTGAATACACACGATAAAATTCTCTAAAAAGTCTAATGTTTCTTACTCCAAAACCCTTTCCAAATTCATTTGTTAAACTAACAGATAAATTTTCTATTAGCTTTTTCCCATATTCAGCTCTATTTTCTCCATTTTGTTCTTCTTCTACAATTCTTTTTCCTATTTGGTAATAAGTAAGAGTCATAATGCTATTAACGTTTTTTAAGACTTTTTTCTTAGAATCTATCAAAATTTCTTTAATACCATTATAAAAGTCATCATATTGAATAATTGACATTTAATCCTCCTACTTTAACATAGCTCTAAGCTCTGCCAATCCCACTTGGATTTCTTTCTCTAGGTCTTCTATTTTGTCCAAAATAAGCTCGGGAGCATCATACTCTACTTCTGTGTGTTCCACTTCTTTATATCTGTTAATACTCAAATCATAGTCATTGGCAACTATATCTGCCTTTGGCACCATAAAACTTTTATCTAATCTAGTTCTTGATTTTTCTGTTTCAAGTTTTGCAAATCTTTCTATAACATCAGGTATGTTATTTTCTTCAAGACTTTGCTCGTAAGTTCCATCTTCTTTTTGTTTTCCTAAAGGATTTCTTTTATCATCTAAAGAGAATCCATCAGCAGTCATATCATAGAACCAAACGTCTTCTGTTCCTCCAGAATTTGTCTTTTCAAATATAAGTATTCCTGTAGAAACTCCTGCATAAGGTTTAAATACTCCACTAGGTAGGGATACTACACCAACAAGTTTTTGCTTTTCCACAAGCTCTTTTCTTATTGCTTTGTGTGCTGTAGAACTTCCAAAAAGGACACCATCAGGAACAATTACCGCTGCTCTTCCTGTAAGTTTTAAACTTCTAAGAATTAGGTTTATAAATAAAAGCTCTGTTTTCTTTGTACTTGCCAAAGTTAAAAGATTAGGATTTACTTGCTCATTATCTAATGAACCTTTAAAAGGTGGATTTGCTAAAATTAAGCTAAATTTTTCTTCATCTTGGTTTTCATTGGATAAAGAATCTTTTCTTTGTAAATTTGGTCTTTCTACTCCGTGAAGTATCATATTCATTGCAGATATTCCAAGCATAGTTTCATCAGTATCAAAACCATAAAACATATCATTGTGGAAATGATTAAAGTTTTCTGTTTTTTGAAGTTCGCCTCTATAGTTTTCTTTTATATAATCAATAGAACTTGCTATGAATCCTGCTGTTCCACAAGCTGGGTCACATATAATATCAGAAAGTTTTGGAGCCATCATTTTTACCATCATATTTATAAGATGTTTTGGCGTTCTAAACTGTCCATTTCTTCCACTGGTAGAAAGCTTTGATAATAAGTATTCATAAAGGTCTCCTAGGGAATCTTTGTCTTTCATTTCTGGAAGGGCAAAAATTTCTTCTAACTTATCCATTACTTTTTGCAAAACATTAGCGTTAGGAATTTGAAAAACTGCATTTTCCATATATTTTGAAAAAACTGTTTCATCATCACCGTGCATTTCTTTTAAGAAAGGTATCATTCTTTTTTGAAGTAGTTCAAAAACTTGCTCAGAACTTCCATTTTCTTTAAGCTTATGCCATCTAAGATTTTGATTTTCCTTAGAGAAATAAGGATTATCTATTTCATTATTTGGTAAATTTAGCAAAACTTTTAATTTATTATGTTCATTTTCTTTTACTATTTCTAAATCATCTAATCTCTTGAAGAATATAAGATAGTTAAGTTGTTTTATAACATCAATAGGATTTGTAAGTCCTCCAAAGGCACAGTAATCCCATATTGAATCTATACCACTTTTTATGTTTCCTGTTAACATTGTTAAACCTCCGAAAATAATTTGTGTAGAGTACTTTCATAAAATCTTTGTTTTAATTCAAATAACTCTATTTCTTTTTGTCTAAGTTCTATAACTTTTTCTATAGTCTGTTGTTTTTCTAAAGTAGGGATTAATATTTCAATATCTTCCAACTGCTTTGCAGATATTTTTTTCATACTTGAAGTTCCTACACAAAGACTATCTAAATATGAACTTTGTTTATTGAGATAGACTGCTAAATATTTATTACTTATGGTATTATCTGTAAGTCTAAGTATATAGAAGTTTACAGGAACCAATATTCCTTCCATTTCTTTAGTAATGTATAAAAATTCTATTGGAGACAAAATTTTTATTATAATATCTCCTTCTTGGGTCAAATGCTCTGGGGAAGCTTTCTTTGTTAAGAAAGCTTCATTTAATTCCCAAGGCAAAAAATTCCCTTTATCCATACTTTTTACTGTTATTGTTTTGTAATAATAAGGGGTTT
>JAGNSM010000218.1 GCA_017988045.1 Fusobacteriaceae bacterium | reverse complement strand
GTGGAACGTGATAAATCATTAAAAAAGCCCATTCGAGGGTGAATGGGCTTTTCAATAGTATATAAGAAATTGATTTTTAAAGGAATAAAAAAAGCATTTCGTATAACGTGCATTATGTTAATTTTAGGATAACTAATAAAACTAACTTAAACTAATGCTGTAGTTAGCTTTTTCACCACTTTATCTATGTAGTGATAATTAATTTCCTTAATGAGACCATCAGTAATAGTAAATAATAGATCTGGAACTTTTTCTGGAGTCATCACTATGGATACCTTTTTGAGATAAAAATCCTCAAGATCATTAAATACCTCTGTTCCCCGAAGTTCTTCTCCTCGTTCTAAATCTCCTAAAATAGTATCTCTTAGGTAAACTTCTCCTGCATTTCTTCGAACTAAACAAAATCTAAAATTAATTTCTAGATACTCTTCTCTAGAAGAAATAATTTTCTTTTTAAGTGCATAATGATAAAGGTTTGTAAATCCATCAATAATTTTATACCTAATATCTTTATATTTACATGTGCCTGATTTAAATTCTAAAAAATAAAGTGTATCATTTGATGCTCTATAAATAAGGCAATCAGCAGACATATTCTTACTTTTACTATTTTTCAAAGTTTGACATTGATTATCAATTTTATCAAAATTTAAAATTCCAGTAGAATTTTCTACAAAATGTTGCTTATTACTACTATCGTAACTACAAGTTGTTATATTTTCATTAGGTCCTATTAAAAAGTCCTTACATAATTCATCATAAATTAATTTAGCTTTAGTAGTCATCTTTCAATCCTGATAACTCATTATTTAAATCTCTTAGCGGTTGAGCGAGTACATTAATTATTTGAGAAATGTCTCCATTTTTTTCTAAAAAATTAATTTCATTACTATCACTATCTCTTTGAGCTAAATAAAAATTTACGGGAACATTATATTTTTCTGAATAACCACGCAAAGACTCAACCATATAAGGGCTGTGAGTATTAATTAAAATATTAGCCCCCGAATCACATAACTTAGCGACCACTTCTGCATATTTTTTTTGCCAAGCTGGATGTAAGTTAGTTTCAGGTTCATCTAAAATTAATAGTGTATCTTTATTTATATAATCTCCTTTCAAAAGAAGATCTAATATTGCTAAAGATTTAACACCAGAAGAAATATTATTAATATTAAAAACTTTATCTTTCTTTTTAAAAATAAATCCATGTTCTTGCCGAACGTAATATAACTCACCTTCAAAGAAAGATGATATAAGAGTTTGATCTATATTATTTTTAATGTATTTTGTTTTTTTACTTTCTTTGTCTAAATCAGCTACACTTTCAATATTAGATAAAGAAAATCCGTCCTCCAACTGTATTTCAAATAAATCACGAGAAAATTGTCTACCTTTATCAATAGATGAATTTTTCAATTTCCCCCACAAATCAATGACATGATAAGGAACACCAATATTTTCATATTTTTTATTTGTTCCGAGTGAGTTTAAAATTGAATTTGAAAAAATAGTCGGTAAATATTGTAAAATAGCTGGATTCTCTAAAATAGTAACATCTCTTAATTTAAAGGATGATTTTCTAAAATACTGTATCTTTTCTCTTTTTGAAAATTTAAAATCCAAATGAAAATCACTACTATCTTCTTCATTTAATAATGTTATTTGGGCATTTTTCATCCCATATCGTACTGCATTATTACGAAATTCATTATTAATAATATTTAACAATCCATCAGCAGATGAATACTCAAAGTTCATAGCCTCATTATAAAAATCTGAAACAACATCCTTTAATTTATTAAGAAATTCCTGTCCCTCTAAATCAGATATAATTGTTATAAAGTAATCGATCTTTTCAATTATTTTATCAAAATCATATTTTCTATTAGAATCCATTCTCAATCTTGAGAAAAATGATCTAATTTCAATATTACTAGCTAAAGACTCATGTTCTGTTATTCTTGAGTATATCCAGCTATATAGCAAGTTACTTCTTGGGTGTTCTTTTTGGTATACTTCATTATATGTATTACAAGATTGAACTATTGCAAACATTAATTTACCAACAGTACTTTTACCAACATCATTCTCACCAGAGATTACTGTTAGTTTTTTAAAATTTATTGATGCTTTTTTGATGTCACCAATATTTTCAAATATTAAATTCATATTAAAAATTCACACCTTATATTAAGGTAATTATAAATACTGAATAGTAGTAGTAATAAATTATTAAATAATCTGATACTACTTTTAAAAAATAATTTTCTAAATTTAACATAAAATTTATTATGCTAAATAAAAAACCATTTAAACCTTTATATTATATCTAACAACTAACAAAGAATGGCTGAATCTGCGGACGCTGTTTTTGTGATTCCATCCAAAGTGAATGCTTAGATTGAATACGCATCAACAAATCAGCACTAATTCCCAAAGCATCATGTAAACGTAAAGCAATATCTGCAGTTACTGGTGCTTTTCCGTTAATAATGCGAGAAAGCAATGGACGTGTTACTTGGATACGTTCAGCAAGTTCTGTAATCGTAATCGCTTGTCCTTCTTCTTTTAAGCCATCTAACCATTCTGAAACTAACTCACCTGCATGGGCGGGATTGTTCATCATCATATTCACCTCAATGGTAGTCCTGATAATCCACGATATACGCATTACCATCTTTAAAAATGAAAGTCATGCGCCAATTGGCATTCACCGTAATTGCCCAATGATCTTTTAATTTACCTTTCAAAGGATGAAGTTTCCATCCAGGGAAATTCATTTCATCAATACTTTGCGCTTCATTCAGAGCAGTTAATTGTCTTTTTAACTTAGTTGAATGAACAGACTGAATACCTGATGTAGAACTAGTCTTAAAAAACCTCTCCAAACCTTTATGATTAAAATCTACAATCACAAAAAATCATCCTATGTATAGTTTTAATATACAATAAATTGTTCAGTAGAACTATACATAAATATATAATCAAATCAAATGAAAAACAAACGCGCTTACTCTCTCAACTCGCCCCCAAAGCGTCGCACTTCGTGCTTTGGCTTTGGTGAACGGTTGAGAGAGTTTCGGCAATACTCACCCTAAGGGCTGTCATTTAAAAAAATGACCT
>JAGNSM010000217.1 GCA_017988045.1 Fusobacteriaceae bacterium | reverse complement strand
TCTAAATTATCTATTGTTCCAACTATTTTTTCATTTTCTATTTTTAATGCCATTATCCGCCCCTTTAATATTAGAGAAGAAATCATTAATTTGATTACCATATCTATCTTTAATATCCAAGTCATTCATTCTATCTTTATTATTATCAAACCAAATCTTAAAATCTTCTGTGTGATATGGAATGTCCACACCATTATTATATTTATCAATAAAAGCTTTAGCATTATTAAAAACATCTTTTAAAAAACACTCTTTAGAGATATTCCATTTTGAAATATCTTGACTAAACCCTCTTGCACCCATAAACATAGAGTTCATATCAGTTACATTAGATACATCCCATTTTGAGATGTCTTGATTAAACACTCTTGCAGAATAAAACATACAATTCATGTCTTTAACCTTAGAAACATCCCAATTTGATATATCTTTATTAAAATTTATTGCCTTATCAAACATAGATTCCATATTAGTAACATTTGATACATCCCATTTACCTATATCTTGATTAAACTCACTTGTATTAGAAAACATATAAGACATATTTGTTACTTTAGATACATTCCAAGAATTTAAAGGATAATTAAAACTTCTTGTTATTCTAAACATATCTTCCATATTTGTAACATTTGAAACATCCCATTTTCCTATATCTTGATCAAAATCTACGGCACCCATAAACATAGAACTCATATTTGTTACATTAGATACATTCCAATTTCCTATATCTTGATTAAAGTTCATTGCTTGATAAAACATAGACTTCATAGTTGTTACTTTAGAAGTATCCCAATTAGAGATATTATCGTTAAAGTAACTTTTTGAAAAAACATAATCCATATTAGTGATTTCACTTGTATCTAATTTAGATAAGTCGTAACACTCATTTGCATTATATTTCTCTATAATTATATTTGGATAAGTATTAATATAAGAACGCTCAAATCGACCATGAGTGTTAACTAAAACTAATAACTCTTCTCTTGTTACTGGTAATTTTCCTTCAAGTTTTTCTTCTAAGTTGTCAATAGTTCCTACTAATCTACTATCCTTTATTTTTAATGCCATATTTTTATCCCCATTTTCTCTTATCTATCTTTTTTAAAAAATACTAGAATATTATCTTGATATATCAATAGATTCTTCTTTTCTTACAAGCTTTGCTTGTTCGCTCTGCGTTGATATATCTTTTTTTACAGGTAATTCATTACTTATTGTATTTTGATATAAAACATCTTTTAAAATCCAAGAAGAGTGTTTTCTCATTAAATCTTTATCAAGAATTTTTTCTAAATCTCTTTTATCTTCTATAGTTTCATTTGCTATTGATACTAATATTTTATCTGGTATTATTTTATAAGATTCATGTGCAGGTATTCTTGATCTTTCTGCTATTTTACTTCTTGTTTCAATTAAAGCATTATATAAATCTCTATTTTTAATATCATTTATATTTACAATTTCATTTATAACTTCTTTTTTAACAAAAGTAGGTGTTCCTTCTTTTTTAGTTTCTACAATAATTTCTTTTTTTTCAATAGGTTTTGTAACATCTTCTTTTTTTATCTTTGTTAAATTTACTTTTTTTGGAACTTTCATTTTAGGATCATTTATTTCATGTGGTAAAATATATCTTGAAAAATTAATATCTATTTTTTCTTTATTTAAATAAACATTTCTACCATAATCTTCAACTTTATTTAATGGAATTGGATTTGCAAATTTATTTGGTTTATACATTGTTGTATTAATATAATCTTTATAAACTAATTGATTTGCTAAATGTCTTAATTCATCTAATGTAATTGACTTACCTTTTTCATCTTTTGAATATTTTCCATAATTCTTATCTTTTTGAAGGTTAGCAACTTTTATAGACATTGTTTTAGAACCCGCTAAAACTTCAATAGTTGTACTAACTTTTAAATTATTTCTATCCATTGTTTCTAAGAAATCATGACCAAATTGATTTAAATCTAATTTATATGGATCTTTTATATTATGTGTTTTAGCATCACAAACAGAACAATGTCCACAATCACCACTTAACTCTTCACCAAAATTTTTAGAAATAGCAGTTCTTAAACAAGAAGTAGAAGATACTACATCTACAACTTCTTTAAATTTTAAAATTCCCATTCCATTATCTTTTGCTTTATATTGTTCCATAAATCCTAATCTTGAATTTACTTCAGAGAAACTATAAAAAATTATAGCTTCTGCTGCTTCACCATCTCTACCTGCTCTACCAAATTCTTGCGCATAATTTGCAATAGAATAAGGCATAGAACTATGAATAGTATATCTAATATCAGATTTATCAATCCCCATACCAAAAGCAGTTGTAGCAACCATAACTTTAACTTTCCCACTCATAAATAAATTTTGTTGCTTTTCTCTATCTTCTAATTTCATATCAGCATGATACTTTCCTACACTAAAACCATCTCTTTTTAATTTTGCATGTAAATCATCTGCTTCTTTTTTTGTTGCTGTAAATATAATTCCAGAATCTTCTAATCTTTTATAAATAACTTCTTTTATTTGATCATAACCATCAGAAGTTTTTTTAGTTACAGAAGATAAGTGAATATTTGGTCTATTAAAACCAGATACAAAAGTATTTTCTTTTGATACATTTAATTGTTCTTGTAAATCCTCCACTGTTCTATGGTCCGCAGTTGCAGTCAAAGCTAATGTTGGTAATCCCATAGATTTAATTTTTTCAGCAACAAGTTTATATGTTGGTCTAAAGTCATGACCCCATTGTGATAAACAATGTGCTTCATCAAATACAAATTGAGATATATTTACTTTATTTTTTTTCAAAAATGTTATTATAGAAGAAGCTCTTTCAGGTGCTACCATTAAAACTTTTAATTCATTGTTTTTAGCTAATTCTTTAATCATCTCTTGTTCTTCTGGTGTATTAAAAGAAGTTAAAGACTTTGCTGCAACACCAATTTTATTTAAATTTGTTTCTTGATCTTGCATTAAAGATATTAATGGTGAAATTACAACAGTTAAACCATCTGCCATAATAGCTGGAATTTGATAACATACAGATTTTCCACCACCAGTAGGCATAATACCTAATGTATTTTCTTTAGAATTTATAGAATTAATTAT
>JAGNSM010000216.1 GCA_017988045.1 Fusobacteriaceae bacterium | reverse complement strand
AACTAAATATAGATTGAGGTGGAAAAATGATTAGAGTATACAACACCATGAGTGGTCAATTAGAGGAGTTTAAGACGGTAGAAGAAGGCAAAGTAAAAATGTACGTTTGCGGTCCCACTGTTTATAACTATATACATATAGGAAATGCAAGACCAATAATATTCTTTGATACAGTAAGAAGATATTTGGAATATAGAGGTTATGATGTAAAATATGTATCGAATTTTACTGATGTAGATGATAAGATAATTAACAAAGCCAATGAAGAGGGAGTTACTATTGACGAAATAGTAAAAAGATATATAGCAGCTTTTCTTGAAGATACGGCTAAACTGAACCTTAAAGAAGAGGGAATGATTAGACCTAAAGCTACTGAAAATATTGGTGAAATGATTAAAATGATAAAAGAATTGGAAAGCAAGGGCTATGCCTATGCAGTTGACGGAGATGTATATTTTGAGGTAGAAAAATATGAGGATTATGCAGCTCTTTCACACCATAATATAGAAGATTTGAAATCAGGAGCTAGAATTGATATTGACACTAGAAAAAAATCTCCTGTGGATTTTGCTCTTTGGAAAAGTGCAAAAGAGGGAGAACCTTTCTGGAACTCGCCTTGGGGAAAAGGTAGACCCGGTTGGCATATAGAATGTTCTGCCATGAGTAAAAAATATCTTGGAGATTCTTTCGATATTCACGGAGGAGGACAAGATTTGATATTCCCACACCATGAAAATGAGATTGCTCAATCGAAATGTTCTCATGGAGGAGAATACGGAAGATACTGGATGCATAATGGGTATTTAAATATTCGTGGAGAAAAAATGTCAAAATCTTCAGGGAACTTTTTTACCCTTAGAGATATATTAAAAGATTATGATGGAAATATGATTAGATTCTTTATGTTAAGTTCTCATTATAGAAAACCTATTGATTTTAGTGATGAAGAGCTTGAAATGGCTAAGACAGCTATAGAAAGAATAGAGAATACAATACTTAGGGCTGAGGAAGTTTTAAAAGAAACTCCAACAGATGTAACAGAAAATCTTCAAGAAATTTCTGAATTTTTAGAAACTTCTAAGAAAAAATTTGAAGATGGAATGGATGACGATTTTAATACTGCAATAGCTATAGGGACTGTTTTTGAAATGGTTAAGGAGATAAACAGATTTATTGACCTTACACAAAAATCAAAAGAAGGTTTACAAGTTTTAAGAAATAGTGTAGAGTTTATAAAGCAGATTGTAATTGACGTGCTAGGAATAAAGTTAAATCTTGAGATGAAGGTAGAAGGATTAAGCAACGAATTAGTTGAACTTATACTGGATTTGAGAATGAATGCTAAGAAAGACAAGAACTTTGCACTGGCTGACGATATAAGAAATAGATTATCTAATTTGGGTATAGAGATAAAAGACGGGAAGGATAAAACTGCATGGACATTAAAGAGATAGGTCAGTACAATATCCTGTCATTAGCTTATTTGGGAGATTCTATTTGGGAAAGTCATATTCGTAAACATTACTTTATGGCAAACTTGAAGGTAGAAGATTTTAATAATAAAGTTAAAGATTTGGTAAATGCCAAAGCTCAAAGTAAAATATATAAAGAACTTTTAGATTCTTTAGATGAAGAACTAAAAAATATATGTAAAAGAGGAAGAAATGCTAATATAAAATCTTTTGCAAAATCTTGCTCTCAAACAGAGTATAGAAATGCCACAGCTTTTGAGGTTTTGATAGCGGTATTACATTTAACTGATAATGAAGAAAAAATTGATGAAATTATAAAAAATATTGTAGAGGGTGAAAGCACAAAATGAAAAAATTTAAAAACTTTTCTTTTTTTAATATGAATAAGAGTATCGGAATCGACTTAGGAACAGCAAATACTCTTGTTTACTACAAACAAAAGGAAAAAATAGTTCTTAATGAACCATCAGTAGTTGCAATTGATAGAGATACTAAAAAAGTACTTGCAGTAGGTATTGAAGCAAAAGAAATGATTGGGAAAACACCAGATCATATTATAGCAGTAAGACCTCTAAGAGAAGGAGTTATTGCAGATATAGATATTACTGAAGCAATGATTAAATATTTTATAAGAAAAGTTTTTGGAAAATATAATATATTCCTTCCAGAAGTAATGATTTGTGTGCCTATTGAAGTTACAGGTGTAGAAAAAAGAGCAGTTCTTGAAGCAGCGCTTAATGCTGGAGCTAAAAGAGCATACCTTATAGAAGAAGCAAGAGCAGCAGCAATAGGTTCTGGACTTGATATATCAGCGCCAGAAGGAAGTATGATAGTAGATATAGGTGGAGGTTCTACAGATATCGCAGTTATTTCTTTAGGTGGAACAGTTGTTAGTAAATCAATAAGAATAGCTGGAAATAATTTTGATGAAGATATAATAAGATTTGTTAAGAAAACACATAATTTATTAATTGGAGACAGAACGGCAGAATATATTAAAATAAAAATAGGGGCGGCAATTCCTCTAAAAGATGAAGAGTTCCTAGATGTTAAAGGAAGAGATTTGATTACAGGTCTTCCTAAAACAATAAAATTAGGTTCTAATGAAGTGCTAGAAGCTATTAACGATTCATTAATGCAAATTGTAAATAACGTTAAAGCAGTTCTTGAGAAAACTCCTCCTGAATTATCAGCAGATATTGTTGATAAAGGGATAGTTATGACTGGTGGAGGTTCTCTAATTAGAGAGTTCCCAAAACTTCTTTCAAATTACACACTTCTACCTGTATACTTAGCAGAAAATGCTTTGGAAAGTGTAGTTTTAGGAGCAGGATTAGCCCTAGATAAATTGGATGTACTTAGAAAAATAGAAAAAATGGAAAGATAAAAATATAGTGAGTAATTAGTAGTTAGTAGTGAATAATTACTGGTTGCTCACTAGTTTTTTGTAGGAGATGAGAATGAGCATTAATCTTATTACAGGTAATGAAGACGCAAAAAGAGCTGTAGTTAATCAATTGAGAATGAATAAGAGTTCAGGGACATATCTTTTTTATGGGAAAAAGGGTGCGTATCTAAAAGAGTTTGCTTTAGCTTTTGCCAAAGGTATCAACTGTAATGAGAGTGTCCATGATTTCTGCGATAAGTGTAGAGTTTGCGAAAA
>JAGNSM010000215.1 GCA_017988045.1 Fusobacteriaceae bacterium | reverse complement strand
CGACTTGCTTTTACTGATAAATAATTGATTGTTTTATCGTACTGATTAGGCGCAACAATCTGTTGTCTATCTAACTTTTGAGCAGCAGTCGTTATATCTTCAAAAAATAAAAAATCTTTTAAAATGGTGTATTGAGCAGAAAAATTAACCCATTTGGTAGTAGCATTAGCTAAAATGCTATTTATTTTTTCATTTTTAAAATTGTTCGACCAATTGTAGTTCACAAAACTTGATTGGTACAAATTATAGTTATTATTGGCTAATTTATTCTTGTTTTGGTATTCAAAAGAAAACTGATTATCCTCGTCTAAGTCGAAAATCACTTTAGCTTCAAGATTAGACAATGATTGATTAGTAATTGATCGGGAATACAAAAATTTACCGTTCCATTTTCCTTTTGAATAATTGTATTGAGCACCAAAACTATTAATCTTTTCACTTATTACACTCGGGATAACTCCTGAAGCTAAAATTAAAATTTGGTTGTAATAATAGTTGCTTCTAAAATCATCAATGAAAAAATTAAACCTACCTAATGTTGTATTTTCATATACAGCGCCAACTCGATTATACATTTTATTGAAATGCGTTTGGTCGTTGATATTGCTCGAAGAATAAGAATCTCCAAATCTCATAACAGAAGTGTTTCCTACTGTTGATGCTACAGTGGCTTGATTGTATTCAAAGAATTTATTTTCGTAATTAAATTGATGGTTCAACAATAAGTTATTAGCTCCCTTTTTTTTGTTAATCCTAAATTCGTGATCCAAAAACAAACGCCTTCCTTTCAAAAAAGATTTTGCATCGGTTAAAAAAACCTCCAAACGTGCTCGATTATCATAGTTTGGATCCTCGCCTTCAAAATCAGAAACCGTTGTGATTCCGCCATTTTCGCCATTTAGAATATCTTGATAGGTAAAATGACCGTTGGCAATATATCTAAAATCCTTAGTATGATAACTGGTAGTAAACCTGAAATTTCCTGAACTCGATAATTGGTTGATGTATCTTCCTAAAGATCGCAATCCACGATAAGCAATAGAAAAGTTAAGATTTTCATTCACATTAACTGCAAAGTAGGAATCTAAAGATTGTCCTTGCTGAATAGTTGTTTTAAAATAGAGTTCTGTTACAGGAGTAGCTACAGATGCATATCTAATTTGATTGGCTTCCATAAAATTGAAGTGCTTGGCTTTGAACCCCATTTCTGGAAAAATATCATTTTTGACTAAACCATAGTTAAGCGTATTATAAGTTTGCCCCTCATTCGGAAAAGCCAAAAGACCGAAATTATCTTTTCTTAAATAATTATGCGAATACTCTTTTCTGATTGTCAAAGAGGTATCAATATAAGTGGTGTCTCTATCCAAAGTAATGATTCGATACAAATCGATTGGGGCTACTTTTACTTTGGTTGTATCCACCGGTTTAGAACTGCCGTTTTGAGAGTTCATCCTTTTTGGGGCTTGGGGGAAAGCATAAAAACACACAAAAAATAATACTATAAAAATCTTGTTTTTCATTTATAAATGATGGTAGATAAATTTTGACAAAGGTAAAGGATTAAAGATGATAAAAAAATTTAAAATAGTGCATATAAAAAAACCGCTCCAAAAAATTGAAGCGGTTTATTAATATTATACATGTACAGAAATTAAGGTCTTTTATCCCAAAACACTCTTACACTCATATCTTTCTTTTGAGTAACATTTTCAGGATTTAAATCTAACTCTGATTGAGGATAAAACAATGATCGTGGGAAATATGGCACAATTGCATTTGATGGTAAAGTTAAAGCAGGGTAACCAGTTCTTCTAAAATCGGTCCACGGTTCCATAACAACTCCATAATTAGCAACATACTTCTCATTAATAATTTGCTCTAATTGTTGTGCAGCAGAACCTGATAGCGTTCCATTAGCAGCTAAATAAGTAGTAATATCAGCAGCAGCTACACCAGCACTTTCCATAGAAGCTCTAATCCCAGCTTCAAAAAATGTTTGAGCACTACCTGGAGATGCGAATCTCAATGCAGCCTCTGCTCTAATAAAATTATACTCAGCAAAAGTTAACATTCTTATTGGGGCAGCACCAGTATAAGTTGAACCATTGAAAGCGCCTCTTAAATACGTATGGAATCTAGAATAATTACTTGGTCCTGCTGGAGCACCAGAAACAGCACCAACATATTGACCAGAACCCGCAGGCAATTGAGTGAAATAAAATTGTCTTCTTGGATCTGTCTTTGCATTCATCATAGTAATTATTTTTGCATTAACTACTAAATTTCCAACTCTATTAGTTTCAAATTGGTCAATTGGATTTCTAGCATTAGCTACATCGAAGAAATTCATTTGAAAACTATCTGCATTGGAACTCATTAGAGGCGCTCCAGAATTTACTAATGCATCAATATTACTCTTAGCAAAAGCGGCATCCTTTTCACTGTAATGCAAATAAATACGCAACTTTAATGTGTTTGCGAATTTTATCCAATTGTTTTTTGTTGTTGTAAACGTACCTGGAAAAATTGTACTATTAGTACCCGGCGAAAGTGTCGATGTTTGCGCATTTACTTCAGCAATACCTTGATCCAATAATTTAATTAATTCTGCATAGATACTTTCGTCTGTATCATATTTTGGTTTAAGATTTCCAGCTAGCTTTTGCGCTTCAGAATAAGGTATAGAACCCCATGTATCAACAGCAAGCTGATAAGTGTAAGCTTTTAAAATTTTAGCTACACCTGAGTAATGAGGGCTATTACTAACATTAGCGTCATTGATTATATTTTCAGCATCATTTAATATGGTCGCGTAAATGTTAGACCAAGCGTTGTTTAAGTCAGAACCAACTATCTGAAACTGCTCAAAAAACTGCATCTGCGTCGTTGCAGCAGTAGTTTGTCCAGAATATTGTTGCATAATCAAGGATGAATATCTATTCAAATCACTACCTGCAAAAAAACCAACGTTTACTGTCAATGAAGTTAATTGTTGATTAATGGGAGCAGCAATTACACTGCTTGGGTCTTCATTGGTATCACCAAAATCACAGCCGCTTACTACGAAAGCAACTAAGAATAGAGCAGCTATTATTTTATTTTTTATGTTTTTCATATTTTAAATTATTACTAAAGTA
>JAGNSM010000214.1 GCA_017988045.1 Fusobacteriaceae bacterium | reverse complement strand
CTTAATGTAGAGCCTTTAATCTTCTCTCTTTGTAAATCACTTCCAGTCAAATCAGTCAATGAAAATCCTAATTTAGCCATAGTTTTAGAAATATCATTTAATTCATCTTCAGAATCTGTAGAGCTTCTTATAAGCTCATAATATTCCATTGCCTCATGATATTCTCTTCTTGTTTGACAGTCATCTGCCATTTTATAAAGCAAATTTTTATGATTAGCACCGCACTCTTCACATATTGCTTTTTTAAGCTCTGCTCCACATTTTGTACAATTCATCCTTATTTTCACTCAACCTTTCAAAGAGTTCTTTATCATCTAAAAATTCTCTTTTTTCTTCCATATATTTTGATAATTTACCAAAATAAATTTTATTATATTCCTCATATCCAAGCACTATTAAATTTAAATAAGCTAATGCATTTAAATCTAAACTTTCTATATTATATGCTTTTATTTCCAAATCTTCTTTTGTACTTATTTCACTTGGAAAAGTAACAATATAAGGTAAATAGCTATATAAAATACTATCTATATTTTTCTTATTTACATTTCCTAATGCCTTTATAAAAGCCAAAGTTATCAATGATTTATTATTATCTATATTATTTAAAAGTACAAAATGCGATAATTTTTTTATAAAAAATTCTTTATCTTTCAAAATAAACTCTTTAACATATCTATAAGCTACATTAATATCTCTGTTAAAAAAAATCTTATAAAGATTTTTTTCTAAATGTTCTACAGTAAAATCCGAAAGTCTATCTATTTTATGAATTTTTCTTTTTTCAGTAATAAAAAGACCTTTTTGAAAATATTCTCCTAAAAATTCATTTCCCAATAAGCTTAATTTAACAAGAGCTTCATTAGGTGATTTAGTTTTAACATTTCCCATTTTATCTATATTATAATAATTCCTGTAATTATTAAACTCTTTTGTAGCTTCCAAGATTTCACATAGCTCTTTACTCTTGAAATTTTCTACAAATTCTTCTACCTTAACTTCTCTTAGAAGTTCCAACATATATTATCCTCCAAAACATTAAACTCTATAGAAAGAACATATAGTTTTTCTAGTTCCAATTCTTCCTTAAACTTCACGTAATCTTTTTCTGTACTTATTATTAAATCTGCTTTCATCTCTTTTGCTTTTGATTTAATCATTTCATAGTCTTTTTTATCATAACTATGATGGTCTTTAAAATCAATAGTTTGAATCTCTTTGGGATTAAATTTCTTAACTGTTTCCAAGAATTGATTTGGGTTTGCTAATGCAGAAAATAAAAGTACTTTTTTCCCTTTTATTTTATCTAACTTCAGAGTCTTCCCTTTTTTATTATATAAACTTTTGGGCCCATGAGTTGCTACAGAGATAGGTTTTTCATAAATACTTAATCTTTCTTTAATAATTTCTATTTCGCTATCCTCTACCAAATCAGATTTAGTTATAATAAACTCTTTTGCTCTTTTCAACCCATCAAGCTCTTCTCTAAGCCTACCTGAAGGTAGAAGTTTCTCGCCACCAAAAGGGTTTGTTGCATCTATTAAGACTATATCTTTATCTCTCCAAAGTTTTCTGTGTTGAAATCCATCATCTAATATTACTAAATCTACTTTCAAAACTTTTTTAGCCATTAGACTTCCTTCAAATCTATTTTTACTAACAATTACTGGAATATCTAATTTCAAACTATGAAGAAAGGCTTCATCTCCTGCGCTACGTGCAGAACCATATATCTTGTTGGCATCTCTTACTAAATAAGGGTCTTTTTTTCTTTTACCTTTGTAACCTCTCGAAACTATTGCTACATTATAACCTAAATCCATGTATTTTTTTGCAAAATACTGAACTGCTGGAGTTTTTCCTGTTCCTCCTACAGTTATATTTCCTATGCATACAACCTTTAATCCATCTATCTTATTCACTTTTAACAAAAATCTATCGTAAAGATAATTTCTAAATCGTGTGATGCCTTTAAAAATAAAACTTAAAATTCCCATTTCTACTCCTTTAGTTTAACATATTTATACCTATTTAGTAAATTATTTTTGTCCTATTGTATTTTAGATAAACTGCTGTTTTTACTACATTAAACATATAGACTTTTTTTAAATCTATTAATTACTGCAGCAACTTCATATTTTCTAGCAAAAATCAAAGAACCATTTTTTACTCCTAATACTTCTTCTATACCTTCATTATCTATTCTTTCTTCATAGGTATCTAGGATTTCTTTTAGGGTTTTTCCATGAAGTTCTGATCTGCTAAATATTTTTTTTATAAGCTCGACTATAAAATTCAGTTGTCCATTATCAATTATTAGATTATTTTTATTCAAATTAATCTCTTCTTTTCCAAAACTTATATTTTCCATTCCAGAAGTCTTAAACTTAACTTTTTTGTTTTGAAATTCTTCCAAATTAGAACTTATATTCAATTTTCTTTTAGTTAGCTTTATACTTTCTTTTAAACAATCTCCCCATTCACTTTTATTTACAGAGTTTGTTATATCTAATACTTCATAATCTTTCATAAGAAGAACTTGGTCAGCACACGACATAAATGCTCCTATAGAGCTTGTCACGACTATTGAGGATACTCCCAAATCCTCATAAAGATTATTCATCTTTTCAATAAAAGGAATAGAATGCTCTTTCCCTTGTAGATACTCTTTTAACTTAGCATCTCTGTATAAAAAATTAGTGACTGAATTATCTTCATCTATTAAAAGAAGTGGTTTTCCTACCTCTACAGCTTCCAATACATTTGCCGTTTGAGATATCAAGCTTGATGCACATTGTTCTATATAGTATTTTGCTCTTTCTTCTCCGCGAATAAAACTACTCATATCAAGCCCATTAATAATTCTACCCTTTTCTGCAAAGATATTAACAGCTTCCTTGTCCGTTAATAGAAACTCTTTTCCAGAACCCTCTATATGGTTATATACCCCACTAGCGATAGCTTCTAATAGAGTACTTTTCCCTTGGAAATCATAACCTGTGATTACAGTAATCCCTTCATTTATACACATACCTTTTATACTAAATCCATTTTCTAATACAAATTCTCTTTCAAGGGTAGGAGGAGAATCTATTCTTATTTCCTTGTCTTCTTTCTTAATAATAGTTCCATTAGCAATAA
>JAGNSM010000079.1 GCA_017988045.1 Fusobacteriaceae bacterium | reverse complement strand
CATCTTTAAGAACTACTGGAGCATAATCATATTTCAAAGTATTGCAATCAAGTAAAATTGCGCTGTCTTTTTTACCCATTCCTATTGCAAATTGATCCATTATTCCACAGTTTACACCTATAAAACTGTTCTCTGCTTTTTGACTTAATTTAACCATTTTTATCATATCTACATCTAAATTATATAATCCTTTTAATACTACTGACATAGCAAGCTCTATTGAAGCTGATGAAGAAAGTCCTGCACCATTTGGTATATTTCCAAAGAAAAGTATGTCGAATCCTTTATCAATCACAAAACCTTCATCTTTAAAGCATTTTATAACTCCTTTTGGATAATTTGCCCAATCATGCTTTTCTTCATTTACAAGATTTTCTATATCAAACTCTATTATTCCCATATTCACAAAATTATCTGAATAGGCTCTTACAGTTTTATCTGTTCTTGTTTTTACCAATGCATAAGTTCCAAAATCCAATGCACATGGAAATACATGTCCTCCATTATAATCTGTATGCTCCCCAATAAGATTTACTCTTCCCGGCGAAAAGAACACTCTCTCACTTTTTGCTCCAAATACCTCTTCAAACTTTTTTTTCAAATTTTCTAACATTTTTATCCCCCTTATGCTTCTATTGTTATATTAAAGTTCCAAAAGAACTCTTTATTTTTCTCTACAACTGCAACTTTTCTGATTTCACTTGCCACATATAAATCATCATAAATTCCTGTGCATGGTTCCAACGCTACATTATAATGCCCTCTATAACCTCCTTGTGTTTTCCAAACTCCAAGATACGGAATTTTTTCTGCATCATAACTATAAGTAATTTTTTCTCCTGTACTGTATTCTAATCCACAAGTTTCATCTTTATTTACTTTATCTAAGAAATAGAATTTTTCACAATTATTTGCTTCTACCTTCTCCACTCTTGACATATCAATATCTTGTCCAGTCTTAAATGACTTTGTCACAGGATACGTGTGTTCTGTTCCCCATTCTCCAAGATGTTCTGTAGAATGTTCTGCTGTCATTATTCTATTCATCCTTTCTGGAACCACTATTTTTACATTTTCATCACAGTTAAGAAGTGCATGTGGTGTCCAAATAAATTTGAAATCCTCATCAGCTAGATTTACAACAGTATAAACTGTTTTTAGACTGTTTTTTTCTAGTTTCACAACTTTTTCAAATCTATATTGAAGTTTTGGACTTAATACCCAAAATTTGATAGTTTCTCCTATCATTTCATAATTCCAAGAAAGAGCCCATACTTCTCCGTGGTCAGGAACTTCAATGTTCTTACGATTTCCTTCTGGATAAGGACATCTGTTTATACTTGGAAATACTTCATCAAATCCACTAGAATCAAAGCTACTAAAAGCTGACCCATATTCGGGAATAACCAATTCTTTCAGCTCACTTTGAAAAAGAAATTCTTTCCCTGTTTTTTTACTAATTAATGAAGCTAATTTTGAACCGTAACTTGGCAAAAATTCAGCTCTTAAAAATTCATTTTCTAATACAATACTTTCAATTCCTTTAAAATAAGACCTACTTAACATTTTTTCCTCCTAAATGTTTGTTATTTTAAAATATTCTCCATTAAGAAGCTCACAGCTCCTTTATTTGCACTTTCTTTGCCAAAGCTTGAAGAAACAATATTCAAGCTATCTGATAAGTTTCCAAATGTTCTATTTTTAAGCTCTTTAATAATAATTTTATATAACTTATCTTGTGCTCTATTTATATCTCCAACTATAATTATCAAATCAGGATTCAGAATATTTACTAATGGAACAAGCCCTTTAGCTAAAACAACTGCAATATTTTCTACAAGTTGAACTGCTATTTTATTCCCTTTATTATATTCTTCATATATTTCCCAAGCTTTCAGATTCTTTTCTGTCAGATTAAAGTATTTATCTTCTAAGTTTTGATTATTTACTAGAGTTTCAAGACAGCCTTTTTTTCCACAACTACATCTTTGCTCATTATCCTCTATTGGAATATGTCCAAATTCTCCAGCACCAAAATGCGTTCCTCTATAAATTTGATTATTCAGATACAAAGCGCTTCCAACACCATTTTCTATGTTTATAACCACAAAATTTTCTGATTTCTTGGCAATTCCATAACTTTTTTCTCCCATTGCCATTGCTCTTACATCATTTTCTACATAAACTTTTATATTAAATTTTTCTTCCAATATTTTTACCAAATTTACATTATTCCATTTATAGTGAGGGGAATACACAGAAATTCCACTTTTTGTGTCCACTAATCCGTTAACTGCTATTCCTATTCCCAAAACTTTTACTCGACTAGTTTCTATAGCTCTTTCAATCATTGCAACTATATCATCTATTATTTTGTTCTTTGTTCTAATCCAAATATCATGCTTATCTTCATATATTCTCTTAACTCCCAAATCATAAAGAACCAATTCGATATAATCAGAAGCCAAATATATACTTATAAAATTTCCTGCTTTACTATTCAATTTTAGTATCTTTGGAGGTCTTCCACCTGTACTATCTCCTAATCCCAGTTCTACAACGATTTCTTCATTTATTAATTTTTGAACAATCTTTGTGATACTTGCTGGAGTTAATTCTGTTTTTTTAGCTAAATCTGCTCTAGAAATTTCACTATTATTTTTTATTAGTTCTAAAAGTTTTAATGCATTTTTATTTTTCAATATTTTGCTATCACTAAGTATCATGGCTCACCTCTTATTTCAACTAGAGTATACAACACATTTTTTTATTTTTCTCTAGTATTTTATTAACTTTCTAAGACTTTGTTAACTTTAGAAAATAAGTTTCTGAAAATCTAAATAACTCAATCTATTGAACTTAATTTCTTTGTTAATTAGTTTCTTTAGTTAATTAAGTTTTTTTGTAATAGAAAAGACTAATCTCATTCTGAAATCAGTCTTTCATTTAAATTTATACTCTTTTAATTATCGTTTACATCATTAACTACTTCATATTCATCCTCTAGAACTCCTCTAAAGACATTAATATAATAACCAAAATATGGTACATCAAAGTCATTGGCAAGTTCTAAATCTATTTGTTCTAATAAACTATTTTCGTCAACAGAACTTACGTCTTTATCTAAAATCAAAGTAAATCTTGAAGCTGAATTTTTTAGAATATGCATATGAAGTTCCCCTATATGAATATCTTCATCATATATATAATACACTTCACTATAACTTGTTCTAACTATTCTATCAAAATTAAATTTTTCCATAGACACCTCCTAAACTGAAAAAGGACTCGAAAATACTTCTAATGCTAAACCTTGCAATTTAATTTTTCTCTTTTTATCTTCCCCAACTTTTGTATAAATTTCCAGTCTATGATGTTCTTCATTAAAATTAAACTCAATTATCTCTTCATCCCCATAGTGATCCCCTAAATAAAGATCTTTTTCTCCTGTTGGATAATATATTCTTACTCTATCTATTACCATGATTTTCCCCTCCTAATTTCTATTCTTAATAACGTTTATACCACAAATTTACTAAAAATTCAAAATTTTCCTTTATTATTTAGAGGAAAATAATTTTTTTTATGGTAAAATCTATTGAGAATGTTTTTTAGGAGGGATTCATGTACAAAATTTTACATATCGACTCAAGTGGATTTTTTAGAAAAAGTTTAGGTTTTGAATTTAGCTCTAAAGGTTTTTATTATCTTGGTGCAGAGAACTTTAGTGAAGCAATAACTATTTTAGAGAAAGAAAAAGACGTAGAAATTATTTTAACAGCAGTAGAGTTTACAGACGGTAATATAGAAGACTTTATCAGAAAAATCAATGTACAAAACAATAGACAAATACCTATTTTTGTAATTTCTTCTACAAATAATACCGCTAGAAGACTAGATATTTATGAACTAGGAATTGTAGATTATATTTTAAAAAGCACATCACTTACTGAAATTGTAGATAAAGTTAATAGATTTTGTAGAAATCAAGATTTAATCAAAGAACTTAAAACAGTTAAAATAGCTGTTCTTGATGATTCAAAGTTTGACAGATTAAAGATATCAGATATTTTTTCTGCTTCAGAGATAACTAATGTAAGTTTCTTTACTAGTGCTGAAGAATTAGAAAATAGCCCTTTAGATTTTGAGGTTTATATAATAGATATGGTTCTTGCCGAATCTTCTGGTGAAGAGGTTATCCTAAAGTTGAGAGCAAAAGATGAATATACTCCAATTTTAGCTGTATCAGCCATAGAAAACTCTAAAACTATTTCCCAAGTATTGTTAAATGGTGCAAATGACTATATTGTTAAACCTTATAATAAAAATGTCTTTTTAGCAAGGATTGAAATAGCTCTTAGAAATTATAAGATTATTAAAGGTCTTTTAGAAAAAATTAAATAAATTTTTACATGGTCACAATCCTAAAAAAATTGTGGCTTTTTTTATTTCTTAAATTGATATTTTATAAAATATATTTTATACTAGTTTTAACAATATTTTAAGGGGGACATATGAATTATTTAGTTTTTGACATTGGGGGAACTGCCATTAAATATGCTTTAATGACTGAAAGTTCACATATAATTGAAAAAGGTGAAATTTCAACACCAAAATTAAATTTTGAAGATTTTATAGAAAAATTATTAAGTATCTATTATAAATTTAACAATATTGAGGGAATTGCCCTTAGTTTACCCGGAAAAATTGATAGTATTACTGGATTTTCTTATAGTGGAGGAAGTCTTTTTTATAACAATGAAAAAAATATTCCAAAATTTCTTAGTTCAAAACTTGGAATCCCTGTAACTGCGGAAAATGATGGTAAATGTGCTGCTCTCGCAGAAGCTTGGCAAGGAAATCTCTCTGACTGTAATGATGGGATAGTTGTTATTCTCGGAACAGGTGTTGGCGGTGGAATTATCAAGAGTAAACAAGTTCATAGAGGTAAGGAGTTTATTGCTGGTGAATTTAGCTTTATCATTAATAACACTAATGCAAAAAAAGGAGAAAAACTAAATTTATTTGGATTTACTGGAGGTGTTCCTACTGGGTTATGTAGACCTGTTGCCAATATCAAAGGAATTTCTGAAACAAAGGTAGATGGTAAAAAAGTTTTTCAATGGGCAAATGAAGGGGACTCTGATGTTCTTGAAATTCTTGATAACTATTGCTATAGTTTAGCTTTAAACTTGCACAATCTTCAACATATTTATAATCCAGAAAAAATAGCTATTGGTGGAGGAATTAGTAGCCAAAATATACTTTTTGAGTACTTACAAAAAAATATCGATTATTTACAAAATAATTTTATTCATAACTTTCCTCCCTTATCAAAACCAAATATTGTAAAATGTCAGTTTAGAAATGATGCTAATTTGATTGGCGCTCTTTATCATTACATGACATTAAATCCACAATAAAATAAGTTTATTTCAATATATTGAAGAAGTTAAAGAAAAATTGAATCTTAGAAGATTATTTTGAATATTATGATGGTTTAAGTTATTGAGAGGTGATTATTTATGATTATATTGACAGAAGAAGCAAGAAATAGGATTGTTAGATATATAAGAAAACCTACAGAGGAAGAATTGAGTAGAAGAAAAGAGTTTATGGAAAAAGTAAATTCAAGAATAGCTAATAGAGAAGAAATAGAAAGTAAATTAGTAAAAGCATTAAAAGATTTAAATAAGAATAAAAATTAGGTTAAGTATATCTTTACTTGGTGGAAACTGATAGATTCCCTTCACTTCCACCAATAAATCTACCAACTAATCTTTGTTTGGCACAATATTGGTTATGATATATAGAGAAAATGAGAGAACCACTTCTGGAAATAGAGGTGGTTTTTAATTTTTGTTTATTGAAAATAAATATAAATAGTTATATACTTATAATAAAATTAAGTTAGATTGGGGATACAAGAATGATAGTAGGCTTATTTATCAGGCATTACAAGGTGTTGAAAAACTTAAATTTTATTCCTCTTTGTAATAGCGTAGAAGAAAAATTGTCAATATTTATAGGAGATAATGGAGTTGGCAAAAGCTCTATTTTGGAATCTTTAGATACCTTTTTCAATGGAAGAAATTGGAATGTAACATTAGGACAAAAAAAGGATGAAGCTTTTATTGCTCCAGTGTTTTTGTTAAAAAAAAACGAGATTAATTCGATTAGCTCCCCGAATATAAGAAAATATTTTGAAGAAATTGGCGATTTTTTTTGGAATGTGACGGAAAAATTAAATCCCAATTTACTAAAAGCTGAATATAGTCAATTTTTTAAGCTAAGAGATGAATTAAAAAAGGGATACATTCAAGAATTTTATTTTTTACCCATAGGTATTGAATACAATAACAGAAATGCATCTTATTTTATCACTTTTAACCGTGAATTAGAAGAAACTCTAAAGGAAAAAGAAATGATTCTAGATGAAGGAATCAAGCAACAACTATTAAGTGTAGTTAGGAAATATTATAACTTTATTTATATCCCAGTAGAATCAAAGGTAAAAGATGTTCTTAAACTTGAGAATAGAGAAATGCAAGCTCTTATGGATGATAAAATTTTAGAGAAAATAGATACTATATTGAACGACAAAAAATTTGATAAAATAACAGGAAAATCAAAAGAAAGTATTATTGAAAATGTGAATTACTCATTAAATAATTATATGAGGGATATAAGTGATAAAATACAAGAAATAGACGCAGGATATAGCTTCAATATTGATGGAAAAACAAAAAAGAATTTAACTTCAGCGGATGTTAGAGATAAAATATTGGAGGCTTATTTTGCAATTCGTACTTTGAAAAAAGACAAGAAAGAAATACAGGAGCTGAGTTCAGGAGAACAGAGGCTAGCATTAATTGATATTGCTACAGCTTTCTTATTAAAAAAAGATAATGGAAATACAATTTTAGCAATTGATGAACCAGAAAATTCGTTGCATATATCGAAGTGTTTTGCTCAAATGGAGAGAATAAGAAAACTATCGGAGAATAATCAAATAATTGCCACAACTCATTGGTATGGGGGCTTACCAGCAATCAATAAAGGTTTTTTGATTTATTTAGATAAAGAAGATAGAAAAACTATTAAATTTTTAGAATTTAAGAACCTATTTGAGGACAGAGGTGACTTGCCTCAAGATATATTTATAAAAAGTTACTTTGAGTTGTGTTCATCAATTCTTAATTCTATTAGGGTGGAAGATTTGAAATGGATAATATGTGAAGGATATGATGACAAAATATACTTGGATTATTATTTAAAAGATAAAGTTGACAATCTAAGAGTTTTATCAATGGGGGGATGTGGTAACGTTATAAAGTTATATAAATATTTATACTTGCCATTCTCTGAAAAAGCAGAAAAAAAGGATATAAAAGGGAAATTACTGTTTATAATAGATTCTGATGATGTAGTTCAAAAATTAGAATTGAACTCTAAAACAGAAGGTGGAAAAATGAGGATAGTTCGTTTGCAAATTAGTAATAAAGAAGAGTTTAGTCTTAATACTTTAAGTGACCCTACTAACTATCCTACAGAAATTGAAGATTGTCTAGAACCTTATTATTTATATGTTGCTCTGAAAAAGACTATTGAAAAATATGGTAATATCGAACAGAAAGCAACTATGGAAATGTTTGATTTTAATGATACTAGGAAGTTTTCTAAAATAAAAGGAGAGGTATCTATTTTAAAACCTAATAAACTAGAAGCTCTCGAAAAGAAAAAGGATATAGTAGAATTTATCGAGAGTTATGAGAATAAATATAGAATTGCTGAAGAATATATAAATATTAAAGATTCAGTGCCTATTGATGAAGAGTTACCCATTTTATTTCAAAAAGTTTTAGATATCATGATATAAATTTAGAGTTTTGATTTTTTCAGCATTTCAAATATATATTATTTTTATGATGGAAGTTGTACTGGAAAGAGTATAACTTCTTTTTGTTTACAAAAAAAAATATAGGAGGTTTTGAAATGATTGAGATAGGTAGATTACCAGAACTGGACAAAGCTAGTCATTATCCAAAAGAAGTACAAGAGAAAATATTGGAAGATGTAGAGATAATTGCAAATGAATATGGAGAAGATAATCAGAGGAGGTTATGATGCAATTGTTGAATCATTAGATGATTTCCTTGTTTTCAATATAAAAATGGCATAAAATTATGCCATTTTTATATTACTGATATCTCTATTCTACTTTTAGTTTTCTTATTATAAACAACTTCTACCTTTACTCCACTTCCCTTAAAAACATAGCTTTCACCATCTTTTAACTGATAAACATTATGTATAAATGAAGCCACAAATATATGATCTTCTACAATTTTTTCAGTCCCCAGTTTAACTATAGCTTTAGAAATTTCATCATGTAATTCATATGGTGATTTAAGAAATTTTTCTACTATTACTCTATTGTTTTCTTCTTCTTTAAGCATAAGGTACCCTAAATTTTCATTTAATGCTTTTATTAAAAAATTATCAAAATTTTTATGCTCTTTTTTACTAAAATCTTTTTTTGTAACATAAGTTATATTATCATAAACATAGTCATATCCATATCTTTGAAGATTTTCAAAAATGTAATTATAAATCAAATCAAAGTTTTCAACTTTACCCTTTAATAAGTGTAATAACTTATTAACTTGTCCTTTAAGTTCCTCAATTTTTTTATTATGAAAACTCAGTGTTACTCCTAATATCTTTGAAGAGGGTGTTTCAGATTTTTTTATTTTTTCAAAAGAAACTTGATATTCTGAATATGTATTCAAATCTTCAATTATAGGTTCCAATACTTTTTTCTCGAAATCATAAAATCTATCGTAACAGTTACATACTTCCAAAAGTTCTTTTAATTCCTCTAAATAAAAATTGATTGATTTTTCATCATTGCTTATCTCATAATTTAATATTTTCAAATAAATAGGTAAGGTATTATTGCTTTCAAAGTCCAATATAGTCTTTAGATTCACTCTATTAAATAAAGTATTTGTATCAAAAGACATTAGAATTTCTTTAGAAAGCACCATTATTATACTGTCTTTTTGTATAAAATAAGAATCCAGTATATGAAAAGCCCCTTTACAGAGGTATCCATCTTTATTTGTAAACGAATAATATAGTTTAGCTTGCATAAATTTATCAAGATAAGTTTGAATATCTTCATATTTATCTAAAGCTAAAATTGATTTTATTTTGGAATTTGATATTTCAATAAATATTTCTTTTTTATCAGAGTAACAATTTAGCAGATATTTTATAAAAGCTCTATCTAGTTTACTTGGCTTTTTTTTCATAAAAATATTAAAGTTATCCATTTTTTCACTTGTAGATAAATAATTTAGATAAAATACCAACGAATTCTCCCCCTAATTTCATATTTTCATAATTTTTTTTAAAAAAATTAAGATACAGTATCTTTTTACTAACGATTTTGGACTATGGTCTTTTATCGTCACTTGTTGAAAACTACTTGTTTTATTGATTAAAAAAAGTTACTTAATTAAAAAAT
>JAGNSM010000078.1 GCA_017988045.1 Fusobacteriaceae bacterium | reverse complement strand
TGAAACGATAAATGACTCTAAAAAACTTAATGAGAAAAAGAGAGAAGCTTTATTTGATGTAATTATAGAAAAGTGCAAAGTAGGAGTAGGGATAGCAACGGTAGAAGAGATTGACTCTATGAATATTCTAAATGCAAATTTCTTAGCAATGAGAAGAGCTTTGGAAGATTTGGAAGAAAAGGGATTGGTTTTGGTAGATGGGAATCAACTTATAAGAGAATATAGTGGAGAGCAAAAATTTGTTGTAAAAGGGGACTCCAAAAGTCTTAGTATTGCTGCTGCCAGTATTATTGCAAAGGTTACGAGAGATAGAATTATGTTGAGAGTTGCAGAGAAATATCTTGAATATGGATTTGAAAAACACAAAGGATATGGAACTAAACTTCATAGAGAAAAAATACTGGAGTTAGGAGCGACAGATATTCATAGAAAGACTTTTTTGAAGAAAATATTAAAAGACAATTAGTAATTAGGAGTTAGTAATTTTTGTAGGGGGTTGCTGTCAGCAAATCCAAAAAAAGAAATGTAATTTTAAAATAAACAGAGGATTTCCCAACGGGAAATCCCTACTAATTATCAACTACTTTAATGGGGGGTGAAAGAGATGCTAAAAATGTTTCAAAATATAGCGATGAAAAATGCAGAAGCTGCGATTTTAAAAAGTAGTGAAAACAGAGAAATAAAACCTGGAGCTATTATTTTTGCAAAAGTAATTAAAGCAGAAAATGGAATGTATCTCTTAAATCTTAAAGGCGAAAAAATTCTAGCAAAAAGTGAAAGAACCCTTAAAGAAGGAGAGTTAGTTAAACTAAAAATAGAAAGAGTTAATTCAAATAATGAATTAATAGTAAAAATTTATGATGAAGATTCTAAAAAATCAGAGGGAATTAATTTAGCTACAAAGGAAAATAGAGATTTAATACCACTAATAAAAAAAGAGGTATTAAAATATAGCATAGAAGAAAAGATATTTCTTAATAATAAAGAGTTAGATGAAATAGTCTTGGGACTTGAGCATTATAAGGAAAAAGGTAGAGAAATAGAAGAAAGTCTTATTAAAACTTTACTTTTTGTAAAAAAATATAGTATTAATGATGAAGAAACTTTTAATGGATTAAGAAAATACTATGCAGATAAAATAGATAGAGAATTAAACATAAAAGATTTGGAACAACAAATTAAAGATGAAGTAAGATCTTTTAAAGAAGAAACAACGAGTTTTGCTAAAGGGTTAAACAAAATAAATAGTGTAAATATCGAACAAGGTTATTTAAATATAGTATTTGGATTAGTAGGGTTTTTAAAGCCTATTCATGTAGAATTTAAGGCTGAAAATCTAGAAAAAGAGCTAAATCCTGATAATCTTACTATAGTTATAAAATTGCAATTGGAAAAATTAGGGAAATTAGATATAGTTATAAATGTCTGGAAGAGAAAAATAGAACTTTATTTTATGACTTATGAAGATGGAATAGATAAAAAAACTTTTACAAATTTGAAAGAGTTAAAAAAACGTATAGAAGATATAGGATATGCGGTAGAAAGTATTCATATTAACAGAAGAGCTGAAAGCAAAGTTGGAGATATAGGTAATATTAACTATAAAATTTAGGTTGGTGAGTTTATGGAAAAGGAACTTAAAGCTTTTGGTATAAAAGAGAATAATTTAGAAATACCCCAAATGGTAGCTAAAGGAAGCGGACTTGAAGCGGAGATTATAGTAAACAAAGCAAAAAAAGAGGGGATAGAAATAATAAAAGACCCAAGTACAGTAGAACTTTTGGGTAAAGCAGATATGTATGATGGAATTCCAGAAGAGGCGTATAAATTAGTTACTGAAATTTTACTTTATGTTTATAAATTGGAAAAAGAGGGAAATCCTGAATAAAATGGAATAATAATATAAGTATAATTAAAGAAAAGAGTGGTTTTTATGAATACACATATTGTGGGAAAAGATTATGAAAATAAAGCTTTACATATTCTAAATAAACAAGGATTTGATTTGTGTTGTAAAAATTATAGAGGTTCTTTAGGTGAAATAGATTTGATAGTAAAAAAAGATAATTTGGTTGTTTTTGTAGAAGTTAAATTTAGAAAAAACAGTAATTTTGGAAGAGCTATAGAAGCAGTAAATATTAAAAAAGGTAAGAAAATTTATATAACTGCTCTTGAATATCTTGAAGAAAGTGAATTGTTTGATACTGATTATAGATTTGATGCAATAACTTTTGATAATAAAAAATATGAATGGATAAAAAATTGTCTTTGGGGTGATGAACTTGGATTTTAAATGCATAAAATGTGGTTCGGATAAATACATTGTTAAAACAGTTTTTTTACCTGAAAAGGAACCAGGAATAAAATTGGAATTAGGAAGATATTATTTCAAAACCTGTGTGGAGTGTGGATTCACAGAGGTTTATTCTGCTAAAGTGATTGATACAAATGAAGAATATAATCCAGAATATTAGAAGATTATTCTTTGATAATAGCTGCACTTGTTGTGGGGAAAAGGCAAGTGACAATTTGATTTATCTGTGTTATAATTGCCTTGATAAGATAGTAAGGCAAAAGTCTCTGAATAAAGTGGGAGATACCTATTATATTTGGCCATATAAAGGAGAATTTAGAAAATTATTATTGGAATATAAAAACAATAGTAGACTTGCTCTTGGTAAAATAATAAGCAGTCTTATTGAAGAAGAAATTTTTAAAGTAGTTTATGAAGAAGATATAGACTACATTGTCCCAATACCAATAAATTTTAGAAGAGAACAAATTAGGGGATTTAATCAAGTAGAGGAGATTTTGAAAAACTTGAATTACTCCTTTTTAAAAACCAATAGAGTTAAGAATACTAAAAAAATGTTTAAAATATTGGATAAAGAAAAAAGAGAAAATAATATTAAGAATAGTTTCAAAGTAGATAAAGAATTTAAAGCTAAAAATATTCTTATTTTCGACGATATAATAACAACAGGTGCCACCATAGAAGAGTTTAAGAGAGAATTAATAAAAAATGGAGAAGTTAATAAAATAGTAGTGTTTTCATTATCTGCTAGTAAAACATATATGAATTCAAATAAAAGGATGTGTTAGAATGCTTCATAATCATAAAAAATGTGTAAGTTGTGGGAAAATGTTTCTTGAAATTAGGAAAAGTGATCTTTGCCCAGAATGTCTATCAAAAGAAGCGGGAAGTTTTCAAAAAGTAAAAGACTATTTATATGATTATCCAGGTTCTACAGCTTCAGATATAGCTAAATTTACAGGAGTAGCTGAAACGTTGATAGTAAAATGGTATGAAGATGGAAGACTTGAAAAATCGAGTATAAAGGCAGTTGCAAAATGTAAAATTTGTGGCAAACCAATTACTGGAGGAGAAGTTTGTAAGAATTGCTTAGATGAAATGAATAAACCTATGAATAAAGATGAAAGAAAACCTCAGATGTATATTGCTACTAAACATGAAAAATAATTCTTTAAAGTATTTTAGAATTTTGTCGATAAGTAGTATATATAAGGTTAGAAGGTGAGGTGACAGTTATGAAAATTTCAGGTAATTTGGGAGTGTATAATAATTATACAAAAGATGCAACAAAAGCTTCCAAAGAAAAAGACCTTAGTCCTAAAAAAACTGTAAAAGAAGATAAAGTTGAAATATCTCAAAAAGCTTTAGTTAAAAACGAAAAGTCAAGTGAGGTTAAAGGGCTAAAATCTAGATTAAATGCTCTAGAAGACAGAGATACAAAAATTAATAGTTTAAGAGAAAGTATTAAAGGTGGAACTTATAAAGTAAGTTCTGGAGATGTTGCAGACGCAATAATCGACTCTAAGAAGGTGTAATGATTGAGTAAAAATAGTTTAGAGAGATTAAAAGATATTTTAGAAGAAGAGTATAAAATGTATCAGAAAGAGTTTTCTTTTGTAGAAGAACGATTAGAACTTATTAGAGAAAGAAAATTTGATAAGTTACAAGAGTTAATAAAAAAAGAAAAGTTCTTGGAAGAATATTTAAAAAATCTTGAAAAAGAAAGAATAAATATTACAAATGAGTATAAAGTAAATACATTAAATGAACTTATTCTAACCTTAGAACGTAAAGAAAAAGAGGAGTTTAGTAACTTAAGAAAAAATCTGATAAAGGTTTTAGAAGATATTAAACACAAAAATGAACTTTGCGAAAAATTAGTGGATTTATCTGCTCAAATGTTAGATACAATTTTGAATGAAGCTTCTGGTAAAAAAGATGTCGGTTATAATCAATTTAAACAAAAAAGTAGTATGACCAATAATAATTTACTCAATACTAGAGGATAAATAGCAGCTTTATTGAGAAGCTGCTTTTTTATACTTAGTAGGTGAGAGTAGAGTGATAAAAGAGTTGAATTTTTATAAATAGGTCATTTAAACGCGCTGAAAGCGTTTTTCTTGTGTTTATAAAGTATTAATATAGATAAGGTAGAAGTGTGAGATGACATTTCACAATTATGGAGGTATATTATGAGTTTTAACGGCTTAGAAGTGGGGAAAAGAAGTTTAAGTGCACATCAACAAGCTATGGGTGTTACTGGACACAATATATCTAGTGCAAATAAAGAGGGATATAGTAGACAAAAAGTAGAGATGAATACTATTACTAATAAGCACGAAAAATATGGACAAGTAGGTATAGGAGCAGAAGTTGATGAAATAAATAGAGCAAGAGATACTTTTATTGATGATAGAATGATGAAAGAAAAATCTGCTAATGCCAAATGGGAAATAAGAGATATTAATATAAAAAATATGGAGTATATTATTAATGAGCCTAGTGACCAAAGTATAAGAAAAGTACTTGATGAATATTGGGAAGCTATGCAGGATTTATCTCAAAATCCTGAGGATATGTCTACTCGTGTTAGCTTAAGAGAAAGAGCTGTAGCTCTTTCAAATTCTGTGTCTAGTACTTATGAGAGGTTCGAATCTTTAAGAACCGATTTTGATCAAAACATAGATGTTGTAGCAAATGATATAAATTCTAGCTTAAGAAGACTTGCAGAAATAAATGGTCAGGTGAGAAGGGTAGAAGCTGGTGGAGCTCAAGCAAACGATTTACGTGATGAATTTGATTTGCTAGTAGAGAAATTATCTGAAATGGTTAATGTAAAGGTAAGCAGAAAAGGTAGCGAAAATGCGGTATCTATTGGAGGAAGAACAGTAGTTCAAGGAGATACTTTTAAAGAAATCAGTGTAAAAAGAGAAGCAAAAGTAAATGAAGGTTTTGCACAGCTTTATTGGGATGATATAGATGAACCAGTACTTGTTCAAACTGGGAAATTAAAGGGTCTTCTAGAACTTAGAGATGAGGATGCCATTAAATATATGAAGTATATGGATCAATTGGCAATAGGTCTTATAGATAACACAAATGATGTAAATAAAGCAGGATTTGATTTTAGAGGAGTTCAAGGTGGAGAATTTTTTGAAACTTTTGAAACTGAAGCTCAAATTAGAGATATTAATGGAGATAAAGAAGATGAGGCAGCTGTATACAAAATCAGAGGAAATAAGGCTATAGAAGATACTAAAAGACCTTTGAGTATTACAATGCAAACGGAAACGAAAACTATAGGGGCTGATGGAGTTACAGAGGAAGTGTCTAAAGTACCTTTTAATGAAACAGGAAGTTTTGAAATAAATAATATTATTATTAATTACGACACCTCTAAAGATAGTTTAGAAGGAATTGTTGAAAAAATTAATAAAGGGAAAACAGGAGTAGTGGCTAGTTTAGATC
This sequence comes from Fusobacteriaceae bacterium, assembly GCA_017988045.1. Classification (GTDB taxonomy): domain Bacteria; phylum Fusobacteriota; class Fusobacteriia; order Fusobacteriales; family Fusobacteriaceae; genus JAFGUR01. The sequence goes on along the minus strand of JAGNSM010000078.1, from coordinate 3,759 downwards.
CTAATAATAGACTAGTGTTGAGAGCAGAAAAAGATGAAGATTATGTAGTAAAAACTATTTCTCAAAGTTCAGGAACTTTCTTATCAACTATGGGAATTATAAAAGAAGGTCAAAATTATAACTACAAGAATACAGAGAGTTTAAACAATATTTCAGAAGATAGAATGGGAAGTCCTAGAGATAGAGCAGCCTTTAGAATGACTGTTGCAATCAATAATGTGGAAAACATAGCAGCGGCAAAAGGAACAGATACAAATGGAGATGGAGTAGCAGACAAGCCTAATCCTGTAGGAGATGGAAGTAATGCTCTTAAAATGGCAATGTTAAAATCTGAAAAATCCATAGGAAGATTTACATATGAAGAGTTTTTTAAATCTATCGTTTCTGACTTAGGAATAAGTTCTCAAGAGGCACAAAAATTTTTAGAAAATCAAAATATACTCCTTAATAATCTTGAACAAAGAAGACAAGCAACTATGGGAGTTTCTTTGGATGAAGAGATGGCAGAAATGTTAAAATATCAGCATGGATATGACGCTGCTGCAAGATATATGAAAACAGTAGATGACATGATTTCTACTGTAATAGAAAAGTTATAGGAGGTGTATTATGAGAGTTACAAATCAAATGATGTCAAGAAATGTTGTTAATAATATACAGACAAACATGTCTAAACTAGATAAAACTAATGACAAATTGTCTAAAGGAACTAAAATAAATACACCTGGTGATGATCCTACAGGTGCAGTAAAAACAATGGCATATAAAACAACTTTGAATGAAATAGAGAAATTCTCAGCTAATGCTCAGAATGCAAAGAATTTTTTAAGTTATTCAGATGTTGCTCTTGGACAAGTGGGAGATGTTATTCAAAGAGTGAGAGAATTAACGGTACAGGCTGTTACTGAAACTTACGAACAAACGGCTAGAGATAGTATGGCTGCTGAAGTTAATGAACTTTTGGATCAAATAGTTGCTATTTCTAATAGTAAAATAGGAGATAAATTTGTTTTTTCAGGATTTAATACTTTAGAGCAACCTTTTACTACTAAAAGAGGAAAAGATTTGTTGAAAGAAGATGGAACAGATCCTTCTTTGACAGATATTAATGGGCAAAAAAGAGAAAATATAAATCTAGAAAATATAGTAAAAGTGGATTATCATGGTGACGACGGAAAGCTTCTTGCAGAGGTAGATAAAGGAATTGTAGTAGAGTATAATGTTCCTGGAAGTAGAATTTTTACGAATGAAAAGAATAATTTAATAAAGTCTATAATTAGTTTGAGAGATGAAATATTAAAAGGAAATACTGTAGATGATAAAGCAGGAAGTGGAACAACTGTAAGTAATGAGTTAGGGAATCTAGATAAAAATTTAGATTTAGTAATGAGATATAGAGCAGAAGTTGGAGCTAAAATGCAAAGAATGGAGTCGATGGAACAAAGATTAAGAGATAATAAGCTTAGTATGACTGACCTTCTTTCAAAAACAGTGGATACAGATATTACAGAAACTATAAATGATTTAAAAGTTCAAGAGAGTGTACAAAGAATGTCTCTTTCAGTAGGAGCAAAAGTAATTCAGCCTACTTTGGTAGATTTTCTGAGATAGTAAATAGAATTTTATTTTTAAATAGGGAGGGAACTTTATGAGTATTAGATTGGATATAAGGACAGAACAAAGCAATCTTAAAATTGATAAGGTAGACCCTCAAATGAATATAAGTGGTCAGGAAGCCACAATGTCCATAGAAAAAACAGATGGAGATTTTAAAATACACCAAAAGGCAGATACCATTGATATAAATAGTTATAATGCCTATAAACAACTTAATAGTTATAGTCCACAGGATTTGATGAAAAAAGTCTATAACGAAGGTAAACAAAAAACATCAGAGGCAGTAAGCCAGTATGTAAGAGACGGCGAAGCTATGATGAAAATAGAAAATAAAGGTAAGCCTCTGACAGAGATAGGAAAGGCTCATGGAAGTCCAGTAGGAAAGACAAATCTTAATATTGAGCATTTCCCTAAAGAACCGATAGAAGTGTCTGTAAAAGAGGGATATCTGGAGGTAGAAGCTATTCCTGATAAACTTAGTACTAAGGTTCAAAAGAATTTGAGGATAGAAGTACAACCAGGTGGAGTATATACAACAATAGATAAAATCCCTAAGGTTAATATAGAAACAGTAGGGGAATTGATAGATAGTAAAGTTTAGGAGGAAAGATGAAGCTTAACACAAGTAGATTTGGGGAAATAGAGGTTAATGAAGAAGAAATTATTACTTTTTCAGATGGTCTATTTGGCTTTGAAGATATAAAAAAATATATTATATTTCAAATGGAAGATGATAATCCATTAATGTGGATGCAATCTATAGAAGAGGGAAGTTTAGCGTTTATATTGATAAGACCTTTTGAATTTAATCCAAATTATTCATTACAACTTTCAGATAATGATGTAGAAGAATTAGGACTTACTTCTCCAGATGATTCTGATATTTTTGGAATAGTAGTAGTTCCAGAAGACCCATCAAAGATGACAGCAAACTTACAAGGGCCTGTAGTTATCAATCGCGTATTAAAAAAAGGTAAACAAGTAATATCAACAAGTCCAAAACATAAATTGAAACATTTCATACTTGATGAAATGAAATCCAATTTAGGTTAGGGGGGGAAAGATGTTAGTATTATCTAGGAAAAAAAATGAGAGCATAATGATAGGCGATGATATAGAGATAGTTGTTATTGAGATAAAGGGCGATCAGATTAAATTAGGGGTAAAGGCACCAAGAAACGTAACGGTTCATAGAGCAGAAGTTTATGAAGAAATACAAGCAGAAAATAGGAAAGCGGCTACAACTCCTAAACAATTAACAGGATTAGGAAGTTTATTTAGTCAATTTAAGAAAAAATAAATATAAATGTCATTATGAAAAATAGAAACTTTTATTTAAGCTTCTAATTTAGATAATGACATTTTTAATTTTTTTAGAGTAAATACACAAAAATAGAGTATATATAAATGCAGATATTTAAAAAAATTGACTTTTGATAGTAGATATTTTAAAATGTTTGTGAATTAAGGTTTTGTTGTAAAATAAATTTATACAAAGGAGTGTTTATATGAAAAAATATTTAATGTTGGGAATGTTAGTGGCAAGTATTCAAGCTGTAGCAGTAGAATATTCTGTAAATGTAGGATTAGATCCTTTTAGAAGAACAGCAGTAGAATCAACTGATGAATCGGCTGATATAGGATTGTCTTTAGGTGGAGAATCTATTTGGTCAAAAGATAAATTGAAGTACGGACTTGGATTAGAATTGAGAACAGAAACGAGTCAAGATAATGGTTGGGATAATTTCTATAGTCATCCTATATATGGTGTTTTGAAATATAATGTGTGGAATGATTACTATGTTTTAGGAAGATTAGGAAGAGTATTTAATGAAGAAACTGTTATATCAGAAAAAGGCGGAAATTACTTTGCGTTTGGAGTAGGGAAGAGTTTTGGAAATGTTGATGTAGAATTAGTTCATGAAGCTTCTGAAACTATAAAAGAAGGAAGTGGGTCAAATTTAAAGACACCATTAGATCTATTTAAGGATGGAAACTTAGAGACAGTTTCTCTTAAAGTGGCTTATGTATTTGGAAGAACGATAGATACAACAGGACCAGAAGTGTCTCTAATTTCTCAGGTAGAAGGAGATAAAGTAACTTGGACATATGGAGTTACAGAGAGAAAAGCTAAAATAACTG
>JAGNSM010000213.1 GCA_017988045.1 Fusobacteriaceae bacterium | reverse complement strand
TTCTTATTAGTTCAACAGAAGAGAGGAAAAAAGAGATAATTGAATATATCGATTTGATAAAATATGGAATATTGAAAAGGGAGGAAAAATGAAAAAATGGATAAGTTATTTTTTATTGGCAACATCAATTTTTTCTTTGGATTTTAGCACTGAAATAGATACAACATATAAGACAGATTTTAGTTCAAATAGTACGCCTATCACTTTGAAATTCAATGGAGAGCATTCTACAGATAATATCTATGGGCAATTCGAAATTAAGGCTGATTCGGAAACTGAAGAAATTGAACTTACAAAAGCTTATGCTGAAACTTACAAAGGAAATTCCACTTTAACCTTTGGACGTCAGCCAATCTCTTGGGGAAATGCCTATATTTTCAATAGATTAAATAATTTAACATCTATTAATATTCTTAATCCCAATGAAAAGACAGCTACATTAGATGGAATAAAGCTAAAACATAGTATTGGAAATAGTAGGGTAGAAGGAATAGTATTTAATGCTAATGATTCCAGTGATAATTATGCTCTTAGATATACAACTCTTATCAAAAATTCTGAACTAATGCTTAATTATGTAAAAAAAGAAGCTGATTTGGAGGTTGCAGGAAGTGAATCAACAAACGATTTTATATTAGATTTCAAAGGTGATTTGGGTGTTGGAATTTGGACTCAATTTTCTTATAGCTTTGATACACATAAGAATTTCTACCTTTTAGGAATAGACTACAGTTTAACATTATTTGACCAAACATTGTATCTTCTTAATGAAAACAGTTATGACTCCAATAAAGAATTGTTGTTAAATTATTTCAGATATGAATATGGTTTTAACGAATGGACTGGAATCAAAGGTGGTTTAATGATTCAAGAAAAAAATAGCATTTTGACAACAACAATTAGTCACAAATTAAATGATGAAATTGAAATCAATTTATCACATATATTTACAAACTTAGATGAAGCTAGTTCTGTAGGCTCAAAACTGAAAAATACATATTCAAAAAATAATTTGGAACTGCAAATTAAAGCAGTATTTTAGGAGGCAATATGTTAGTAGAATTAAATGAACTAAATAAAAGCTATCACAATGGGGTTTTTGAAGTAGCTGCTCTAAAAAATATAAATCTTAAAATAAACAAAGGAGAATTTACTGTCTTTGCAGGACCTTCAGGAAGTGGGAAAACAACTCTTCTTAATATAGTTGGTACCATGGACAAGCTAAGTTCTGGAGAAGTGAGAGTAGATGGAATTGAGCTTAGTGCTCTTTCCAAAAATGAAGCCTCTGATTTTAGAAAAGATAAAATTGGATTTATTTTCCAAAGTTACAATCTTATTCCTGTTCTTACAGTCTATGAAAATGTTGAGTTTATACTAGATTTAGTTGGAAAATTTACTAAATTAGAAAAAGAACTAAAAATAAATACGCTCTTAGAGGAATTGGGATTATTGGAGTATAAAAATCGTAAACCCAGCGAGCTTTCAGGAGGACAACAGCAAAGAGTAGCTATTGCGAGAGCCCTTATAAAAGAACCACTTATTGTCCTTGCTGATGAACCTACCGCTAATCTTGATTCTAAAACAGGAGAAAACATTTTAGACTTAATGAAGAAACTTAATGAAGATAAAGGGGTAACTTTTATATTCTCGTCCCATGATAATAAAATAATTGAAAGAGCCAAAAGAGTTATTTATTTGAGAGATGGAGAGATTGTGAAGGAGGAACTTCAAAATGATAATAAAAATGGCGTTTAAAAATCTTTTGAGGCATAAGAAAAGAACTGCTTTAACTCTAATTACCACTATAGTTGGAATCCTCCTAGCCGTTATAGGAGAAGGGCTAAATAGCGGACTGGAAAAACAAGTAAGTGACCTTAGTATAAAATCTGAAATTAGCTATGGTCGAATTTTTGGAAAAAATTTCTACGAAGACAAAGATAATAATGATATTTTGGAATATCCGATAAATATGAAAAGTGTAAAAGGCTTGGAAAACGTTCCAATAAGTAAAAGAATTAGTTTTACAGGGTCTATTACCGACTCAAAAGAGGAATTAGCAACTTATTTTATGGGTGTTAACAAAATTGATGAAAACAAAGTTTTTTCTAGAGATAAATATATTATTTCAGGAAATTTTTTAAATAACGATACTGACGTTGTTATTGGAGAGGAACTTGCTAATTTACTAAATTTAAAAGTTGGTGATGATGTAACTTTAATGGCAAGAACAGTTATTAAAAGTCAAAATGCTTATGATTTGAAAGTAACAGGTATTATTAAAACTGGGAATCCTATATTTGATAGTAAGGCAGTTTTTCTAAATGAGACTTTTGCAAGAGAGTTTAGTGGCGCAGATTTTTATAACGAAATAATTGTAGGAAAAATTTTAGACACGCCTTTAGAAAATATCCTGAAATCAAGTGATATTGATTATGTAACTTATAAAGAGGAATTAAAAGATGTCCTTGCAATAGCTCAACTTAGAAGAAAAGTTTTTGGAACTTTAAGTAGTGCCATCCTTGTAATGGCATCACTAACCATAACAAATACAATGCTTATGGCAATGCTTGAAAGAAAAAAAGAAATAGGTGTTCTTATGGCTAACGGAATGAATGATAAAAAAATATTGAAAATGTTTTTTACTGAGGGTTTGACAAATGGAGCTTTAGGTTGTTTAATTGGATTTATTTTAGGTTCTATTTTGACTTTTTATCTAGAAAAAGTAGGAATCCCATTCAAATTTAATTCAAATGATTTAGGTCTTACTCTTCCTTTTGCAGACAGACTTTATCTCTACTATAATTTTAAGAAAAGTATAGTATTCCCTCTAATTGGATTAATTTTTATAAGTATCGCAAGTTTTTATCCAGCCTACAAGGCTACAAAGCTTAATCCAATTGAAGCTATAAAGGGGTGATATAATGTTAAGAATGGCTTTTAGAAATTTGAAAAGAAACAGAAGAAGAACTGTGCTAACAATAAGTGCTATTGTAATTGGAATTATTTTTAGTACTCTTATACTTGCATGGGTAAATGGTGCTGGAGCTATGATGGTAGAAGAGGGTAAAAGAATTAGCGGAGATATAAGACTTACTGCCAAAGATTTTATTCTTAAAGAAAAAGCTCTTGATACCTCATCAAATATATCTTTTACAGAAACTAAAAAATTGACAAAGGATATTTCAGG
>JAGNSM010000212.1 GCA_017988045.1 Fusobacteriaceae bacterium | reverse complement strand
CTCTATCTCTCCAAATCCGCTCATTCCCATTTCAAGAACTACAAATTCATCAGATTCTTCCAAATTTAGCACTGTAAATGGAAGGCCTATATGATTATTATAATTTCCTTCTGTTTTTTTTCCCGTTTTGTAAAGACTTAAGAATTCAAATATTATATCTTTAGTTGATGTTTTCCCATTGCTTCCTGTAATTCCCACAACAAAAATATTTAATAATTCTAAATATTTTTTAGACCATTTTTGCATAAATTCTACAGTATCTTCAACAACTATTACTTTTTCCAAATTTTCATAAGTTTTATCATCAGATATAACTAATTCTACGCCTTTAGCGAGAGCCTCTTTTACAAAACTATTTCCGCCTCTAATTGCCAAAAATACATCATTAGCTTCTAATTTTCTACTATCCATAACTACTCTATTTATTTTTTTTATTTCAGAAAACTCTTTATTTAAAAGAGCTTCCAAAGCTTTTTTCTTCATTTCATCCATCCTTCTTTTTTAAACAATAAGACTAACTTGCATTATAACATTTTTTTTTCTATAGGGCAATGAAACTTCTACTTTTCCTATACTAGTTTTTTTCATTCAAAATAAGTGCAAATTCATATAAATTTTTATAGATATCTGTCTTAAAATAAATCCTATCCTTTTCCTCTGTTCCATGACCTGTTTCTACTAATACTGTTTTCATTCCCAGTCTTACTCCAGCTTCCAAGTCACTAATTTTATCTCCTACTATTATAGATTTGGAAAAATCTATAGAAAAATCCTTTGCAGCCTCCATAAACATTCCTATTTCAGGTTTTCTACATTCACAATCAATTTTGTATTCATCCAATTTAGCGTTTGGATGATGAGGACAATAGTAATAAGCGTCAACTTTAGCACCTATTTTATTCAGTTCTTCATCCAAATATACATGCAAAGTTTTTAAATCATTTTCAGTATAATATCCTCTTGCTATTCCCGATTGATTTGTTACAACTATAACTTTATATCCCAAATCATTTATTATTTTTATTGCTTTATCTGCATTCTCTTCAAACTTAAAATCTTCCTTTTTATGAAGGTAATCAACCTCTACATTTATAGTTCCATCTCTATCTAAAAATACTACTTTATTCATGGCTTTTACTCCTTTTTCACAATATACCTAATATTTTTATCATAATAATCTTATTTTGTCGATATTTATTTAACAATTTTGAAGTATAAATTAACAATTTTATTGAATATGTTTTGACAAACTTTTTTTAAATTCCATATTTTTCATACAAAAATAAAAATATAGGGTTATCCCTATATTAGTCCTTTCTGTTATATTTTTCTATAACTCTGTCTATTTCCTTTGCTGTAGCAAGAGATTTTGAAGCTTTTGCACCTTTTTCTATAAGAGGAGTTATAAGCTCTAGCTCAGATTTTCCAAATCTTCCTAAAACATAATTTATGACTTCTTCTCTTGTATCAGGTTTTCCTATTCCAAGTTTAACCCTTATAAATTCTTCACCCAAATGAGAAATAATAGATTTCATTCCATTGTGTCCACCTGCGCTTCCTTTTCTTTTAATCTTTATTTGACCACTTTTCAAGTCCATATCATCAAAAGCTACTATCAAATCTTCTTTTGGATTTAATTTAAAAAACTTAACAACATCATTAACAGAATTTCCACTAAGATTCATATAAGTTTGAGGTTTTAATAATAAAATTTTATCATCTTTATAAGTTATTTCACTTATTAATCCTTGAAATTTTTCTCTAAAAGCTGTTCCATTATATTCTTCTACCAAATAATCTATTACTTTAAACCCTATATTATGTCTAGTATCCTCATATTTCTCCCCAGGATTTCCTAAACCTACTATCAACTTCATATTTTCCTCCGTAATTCTTAATCTCTAATTTTATAATTTTTTGCCAGTCCACCTTCTGAAGTTTCTCTGTAGGCACATTTCAAATCTTTTCCTGTTTCCATCATTGTAATTACCACTTCATCAAAGCTAACTCTATGACTTCCGTCAGTAAACAAACTATAGTTTGCAGCACTAAGAGCTCTTTCAGCTGCTACTGCATTTCTTTCTATACAAGGGACTTGAACATATCCACCAACAGGGTCACAAGTCATTCCTAAGTGGTGTTCTAGAGCCATTTCAGCTGCATATTCTATTTGTCTAAGGGTTCCTCCATAGAAATATGTTGCTATTGCAGCAGCCATCGAACAAGCCGCTCCTACCTCTCCTTGACAACCTACTTCTGCACCAGAAATAGATGCATTTTCCTTTATTAGGTTTCCTATTAATCCCCCTATTGCAAGACCTTTTAATATTTCTTCTTCATCTAAACTTAATTCTTCTTTTATAGACCTAAGAACTGCAGGAACTACACCGCAAGCTCCACAGGTAGGAGCAGTTACTACAATTCCTCCTCCTCCATTTTCTTCCGAAACAGCTAGGGCATATGCAAAAGTAAGTCCTGTATTTTTTAATCTACTTCCTTCTCTTCTTGCTTTTTTGTAGAACATCTGAGCTTTTCTAGGATATTTTAAAGTTCCCGGTAAAACTCCCGTTTTACTAAGCCCAATATCTATTGTTTTTTCCATACTATGCCATATTTTCATCAAATATGCCCAAATATCTTTATCCTCATACTCCTCTACATATTCCCAAAGTTCTTTACAATTATCTTTACACCACTTTATAATATCTTCAAGTTTTGTAAGAGGATATATTTCACTTCTTCCTATTCTTGATTCAGAAGCTTCCATTATACTTCCGCCACCTACACTGTAGACTTCCCAAGTTTCCAGCAAATTTTCCTCTTTATCAAAAGCTTGAAACATCATTCCATTAGTATGAAACTCTTTTATTACCTGTGGTTTCCAAATTATCTCACACGCTTTTGGTTTCAATGTTTCTATAATTACCCAATCTGTTAAATGTCCTTTTCCCGTTGCTGCTAAACTTCCATACAACTCTACTTTAAAAAATTCTGCATTTGGATTTTTATCTCTAAAAATCTTTGCAGCTTTTTGAGGTCCCATGGTATGACTGCTTGAAGGTCCATTACCTATTTTATACAATTCTTTTAAGCTATCCATTTCTTCCTCCATCTTTTGGGTCCAATACTATTATTATATACTATTTATTATAATAACGAAAACTTTTTTATACTTTAATTAAAAGATTTTTTCTA
>JAGNSM010000211.1 GCA_017988045.1 Fusobacteriaceae bacterium | reverse complement strand
AAAAGGAAATAATTAATGATTTATAAGAGTATAGAAGAATTTAGTGCTGATTTTAGCTATTTAACTAGAGAAACTTCCATAGATTATCTTTTGCTATCAAAGCCAGATAATGCAACTATTGAAAGATATCTTTCACAATTAAAAAAATTTGATGATAAATTTGTTTTAAGCTTTTTTAAATCTTTACTTAAAGAATTTGATTTAAAAGTATCAAGTTGGAAAGAAAAAGTTTTACCTCATAAGTTACCCGTATTTATTCTTATACCAAATAAAGGACTTAGAATTTGTATGGAAATTACACCTAATAATCTTTTTAAATTAGAAGGAGTAAATGGAGTTGAATATTTAGAAGATTTACCAAAAGGTTTTAAAGTATTAGAATTTTCACCAATTAAAGATGAGAATAAAAAAATAACTGCATCTCAAATGTTTAAAGAGATTGCCTTTAAACAAAAGAAATATATTATTTATGCAGTAATTGCATCTTTTAGTATAAATATTTTCGCATTAGTTACATCACTATATTCAATGCAAGTATATGATAGAGTAATCCCAACGGGAGGAATTAGCACTTTAGTTTCATTATCAATAGGAGCATTCATAGCAATTTTTCTTGAGTTAATTTTAAAAATTTCTAGGTCTTCAATACTAGATCGAGCAAATAAAAATATGGACATGACATATTCTCATAAAATATTTGACAGATTTTTAAAAATTAGATGTGATTCTTTACCAAAAAGTATTGGTTTGCTTTCTGGACAACTACAAAGTTATGGATCGGTTCGAAATTTTATATCAAGTATCTCAGTTTTTATTCTGATAGATTTTCCATTTGCTCTTTTCTTTTTATCTATTATTGTAATGGTAGGAGGGTATGAACTTGGATTAGTAGTTTTTTTCTTTTTGATTTTTTCAACTTTATCTGGAATGATATATAAAAATAAAGTTGAAGTTCTAACTAAAACATCAACAATGTCTTCTTATAAAAAATTAAGTTTGTTAGTAGAAACCATTGAAAATGCAGAAAGTGTAAAATCAACCTATCATGGTTGGAAAATGCAAAATAGATGGAATAATCTTACTAATGATAATATTGAAGATGACTTAAGAATAAAACATTTTAATGATGTTTCAATGTATATAACAGTATTTATTCAACAAGTTAGTTATGTGGCATTAGTTGGCTTAGGTGCGTATATTGTAACTACTTCAACAACAATTACTATGGGATCACTAATTGCAGTTAGTATTTTGTCAGGGAGAGTTTTTTCTCCATTTTCGACGATTCCAAGTCTTTTTGTATCTTGGGCTAGAGCAAAAATGTCTATACAGGATTTAAATACAATATATGAATTACCAAGTGATAATTCAGGTGTAAAAAGAAGTTTAAATCCAGTGATATTGAATGCAGATTTAGTTTGTAATAATATACGGTTTGCATATACTCAAGATAGTGCAGTATTAGCTACGAATTTACTTAGAATTGCACATGGAGAAAAAGTAGGGGTACTTGGTGTAATAGGTAGTGGAAAATCTACACTTCTAAAAATTTTGGCAGGACTTTATAAAGTAAAAGAAGGTCTTGTATCAATAAATGGAATTGATATCCAACAAATTTCTAGAGAAAAAATATCTCAAACGATTGGTTATTTACCACAAAATATTAAATTGTTATCAGGAACACTTAGAGATAACCTTACTTTAGGAATGGTGGGTGTAAATGATGAAAAAATAATTGAAGCTTCAAAACAATCTGGATTGATTCAATTAATCAATTCTTTACCAAAAGGATTAGACACTGAAATTCCTGATGGAAGCGATAGTGTATCAAGTGGACAAAGACAGCTTATAGGTATTACTAGGCTTATTATTTTAAATCCAGATATTTGGCTCTTGGATGAACCCACTGCAAATATAGATGATATAAGTGAAAGACTAATTCTGGGATTTTTTCATCGAAACCTTAATGGTAAGACATTGGTTATTATTTCTCATAGACAAAGTAGTCTTTCTATAGTTAATCGTTTAATCGTGATGACTGGAAATACAATTGTTATGGATGGACCAAAAGAAGAAATTGTAAAAAGATTGAGTCAACCAATGAATAAAAATAGCTAAAGGATATATCATGGAAAATAATGAAAATAATTCTTGGACATTAAATCCAATATTTATAGTTTTAGGGATGTTGTTTATAGTGATAATTCCTATATTAATTTGGTCAAAGCAAGCTTATTTACAACAAATCTCACATGCAAGTGGAATAGTAATTACTAGTGCAAAAACACAATCAATTCAAACAGCTATTGATGGAGTTATTAATACAGTACTAGTAAAAGAAGGAGAAAATGTTAATCAAGGGCAAGAAATAATAGTACTAGATAAAATTCAAACACAAGCTGCTTATGAATCAAGTTTTGCAAAAGTTGCTGCGTTAAATGCTACATTGGTTCGAGTGAAATCTGAAATATATGGAAAACCTTTAATTTTTTCAGATGAATTTAATCAGTATCCAGAGTTTGTATCTACTCAAACAGCACTTTTTCATAGAAAGCAAAAAGCATTAAATGATGAAGTTGGAGTATACAAAGAGTCATTAAAAATATTAGAAGATCAACTGAAATTATTTAGATCTTTGTTAAAAACAGGTGATATAGGTACTGTCGAGATTAATAAATTAAGAAGAGAAATTATCGATATAAAAGGTCAAATAACAAATAAAGAAAATAAATATTTTCAGGATTCATTGTCAGAACTTACGAAAACAGAAGAAGAATTATCTACAAGATTACAAGAATTAGAAGATAAAAAAGTTACTTTAGAGCATTCATCAATAACTGCGCCAGTAAGTGGAATAGTAAAAAATATACTTATCACAACACAAGGTGCAAAAGTAAGGCCAGGGGATGTGATTTTAGAGCTAGTACCCTCAAATGATAAGCTTATTATTGAGGCAAAGTTTAATCCTAAAGAGTTGTCATTTATTCGCTTAGGACAAAAAGCAGCAGTTAAACTGGATGCTTATGACTATAGCATTTATGGTATTTTTAAAGGAGTTGTAACTTATATAAGTCCAGATTCAATAAGTGAGAGAACACAAAAAGGCGAAGAATTTTATTTTAGAGTACAAGTAGAGTTAGATACAAAAGAATTAATTGCTAAAAATGGAAGAAAAATAGAAATAAGTCCAGGTATGAGT
>JAGNSM010000017.1 GCA_017988045.1 Fusobacteriaceae bacterium | reverse complement strand
GTATCTTAGAAAAATTATCTGAAAAAGGTGCGTCAAGAGTTTCTGATATATCCGGAATCATTGTATAATCTAGCTTAAACATATCTAGCACTCTCTTAATCTCTCTAATTTCAGCTGGTGTTACACTGGGAGCAATGATATTTATTTTATTATCTTTTCCCCTTTTTTCAGCGAGAGTATCTACCAAAGATTTTATTGTGGCATAATAACCTTCATATTGAGTACCTCCATAACCGGGGGTCTTTACAGAAACAATTTTTTCAAGATTAACTACTTCCAAAAATCCCTTATTTTCCTCAAGAAATTCTTCTGTTATTCTTTTTATATCTTCCCCAATTGTTTCAGCAAGACAGGTTGTAGCTACGCCAATTATTTTGGGATTATATTGCTTAATTATATTTTTTAAGGCTTTCTTCATATTGTCTGAACCACCGTAAACAGTACCTTTTTCAGTCATTGATGAAGAAGCAATATCAATAGGTTCATTGTAGTGAGCTGCCATATGTCTTCTTATATAAGTACTACAGCCTTGTGAACCGTGAAGTAACATTATACTTCCTTCTACCCCTTTAAATGCAGTTGCTGCACCAAGTGGCATACATTGATTACAAGGATTAATATTTAGATTTACAAGATTTCTATTAGCCATTTAACTCACCTACACTTTTTCTGTATTCCCTCACTATATCCCAAACTGGACTTAACATAGATTCATAAGCTTCCTTAGCAAAATTTATTGAACCTTCAAATCCGCAAAGTGGGTGCTTTCTCTCATGATTATGGTCAAGAAAAGATACTCCCAATTTGTACGCAAGGGGTCTTTCCTTTACTCCTCCTACCAGAATATCTGCACCTCTTTCTCTCATAAAATGCTCTAACTCTGTTGGATTGGCGTCATCTAATATAACAGTATCTGTATCAGCAAGTCTTCTTATAGTTTCATATTCTTCAGGTCTACCAGTCTGAGTTCCAACCATAACAGTTTCCATGCCCAAATCTCTAAACTGTTTAATCAGTGAGATTGCTTTAAATCCTCCACCTACATAAACAGCCGCTTTTTTATCTTTTAATCTATTTCTATAAAAATCTAGTTTATTCCCGATTTCCTCCAACTTTCTTTCTATAAAAAACTCTGTTTTAGTAATTATATTTTTATCTCCAGTAATTTCGCTCATTGTACTAGCAATTGTTCTAAGAGACATAATTGTATCTTCTATTCCAAAGAAACTTATTCTTATAAAAGGTATTTTGTATCTATCCTCAAATTCCTTAGCCAAATAAATCATTGAACCAGCACATTGAACTATATTTAGTGCAGAATTTTTAGCATTTTTTAATTCTCTAAATGTAGAATCTCCAGTAATCTTAGTTTCCACTTCTAATCCAATTTCTTTTAGATAATCTGTAAGTATCCATATCTCTCCAGCAAGGTTAAAATCTCCCATATAATTAACTTTTGTTTTTGATTTTACGATTGGTTCGTCACCATCTTCTACCAAATCCAATATTGCATTACAGGCAGCTTTATATCCTGTAGATTTATTTCCTGCAAATCCACTTGATTTTACTGGTATTATCTTAATTCCGTGTTTTTCCGACATATTTCTACAGACTGCATCAATATCATCACCAATTACTCCTACTACACAGGTAGCATATACAAATATTAGTTCTGACTTATATGTTTTAACTATTTCTTCTATGGCACCTTCTAGCTTTTTCTCTCCTCCAAAAATAATGTCCTGTTCTCTAAGGTCTGTAGAAAAGCTATTTCTAAAAACTTCTGAATCACTAGTTAAACTTCCTCTTATGTCCCATGTGTAACTTGCACAACCAATAGGTCCGTGAACTATATGATATGCGTCAGTTATAGGATTAAGAACAACCCTTGCACCGCAGTAAACACAAGCTCTTTGAGATACGGAACCTTCTACCGAATCTGTATCGCATTTGATTTTTTTGTCCTTCATTTGAGAGTTGCATACAATAAAGTCTTTACGTTCATCAAGCATTCCCGTATTATTCAGTTTTCCCATATTATCACTTCCTTTGAAATATAGTTAAAAATTACTAGCTACTAATTCTTTAATTACTAACTACTAATTCTTAACTACTAATTTATTTATATGGGGGCAGATAAACTGCCCCATATTTTGAATAGTATTTAAACTTTTTTTGTTTTGAATGATATTTTCTTTTAGAACGCATGCAATGTGTCCCTACAAAATTCCTAATTCCTAACTACTAATTCCTAATTGAGTTTCTACATTACTAATTCTAAATCTTCATCTTTTGCATCTCTGTCTGCTCTATCAAGTAAAGCTCCACTTATCATTTCAACAAGTCTTAATGCACCTTTGTATCCAACTATAGGCATATAGCTATGTACACTTCTATCAAGAACTGGGAATCCTATTCTTACTAATGGTGTATCTTCTGCTTTTGCAATAAATTTACCATAAGTATTTCCTAATATTAAATCAACTGGTTCATTTTTAATCCATTGGTGAAGAGTAAATAAATCTCCCCAAGCTTTAACATTAGCTTTTACTCCAGCTTCTGTAAGCATTTCATTAAGAGTTGCTTCAATAGCTGCTCCTGCAGTACCTGTAAGAACATGAACTGGTTTCATACCCATACTTAAGCAAAATTCAGTCATTGCTACAACGATATCTGGATCTCCGAATATTGCAACTTTTTTACCGTGGAAATGGAAATGTGTATCTGTAAGAACGTCAACTAGTTGCCCTCTTTCTTCTTCAATTTCTGGAGAAATTGCTTTTCCAGTTATTTCAGATACTGCCATAAGAAATTCATCTGTAGCTTTTACTCCAATTGGAGTTTTTAAAACTATTGATTTCACTTTTGCTTTTTTCTCAATATCATTTGAAGCTTCTTCTGATGCCCATTTACCCAAAGCAAATGTTGCCATAGAATCTCCAGTTTCTTTTAATTCATCTATTGTAGTTCCACCTTTTGAAAACATTTCATATTTCCCAGTCATTGCAGTATCTACAACACCACTTGTATCTGGAAACATTACAAAGGGAACTGACATAGTTTTAAGTAGAGTTTTAATTTCTCTCATATCTCCGGGATTTACAAACCCAGGAATTACATTGATTTTTCCATTATCTGTAGCTTTTGGTTTTGTAAAAGTTCTTACCATAGATTTAACCATATTAGAGAAACCTGTAATATGAGAACCTACATAACTTGGTGTGTTTGCATGAAATACAACTTTCCCTTCAGGAATCTCTTTTTCTGCTGCTGATATTATTGAAGGAATATCATCTCCTATTGTTTCTGATAGACAAGTTGTATTTATAGCAATTACATCTGGATTATATATAGTAAAAATATTTTTTATTGAGTCTGTAAGGTTTGATTTACCTCCGAAAACTGCTGCTCCTTCTGTAAAAGAAGATGTAGTTCCTATAATTGGATCTCTAAAATGTCTTGTTAAGTGCATTCTGTGGTATGATGAACACCCTTGAGAACCATGACTATGAGGCATACAACCTTTAATTCCAAGAGCTGCATACATAGCTCCTATAGGTTGACAAGTTTTAGCTGGATTTATAACTAATCCTTTTCTTTCTGTAATTTCTTTTGGCGTCAATTCTAACATTATAAATCACCTCCTACTGCAACTGTACCTGTTAAAGGTTTTACAACTTTCCACGGTGGAGTTACAAGTTTCCATGTTGGGCTAGTTATTCCCATTGCAATATCTCTTGCAAAGTTAACCGCTCCTTTAAATCCTGCATATGGACCACTATAGTCATATGAATGTAGTTGTTTTGAGAATACTCCCATTTTTTGAATCATATATTTATCTTTTATTCCTGATGCAAACAAATCAGGTTTTAAAGCATTAATAAATTTTTCAGTTTCAAAATGGTTAAGATCATCTACTATTACAGTTCCATTTTCACTTAAACTGATTAATCCTTCATAATTTCCTAAAGGAATTTTTGTTTTAAGCTCTTCATATTGCTCAGGTGTAAGATAAAGTTTGTAATTTTTTTCATCTTTTTCCACAGCAAGTTCTTCTATATTTCTGCTATCTGCATCTATTTTTATATCAGGAATAATATCTCTTCCTTCATAATCGTCTCTATGGGCAAATTCAAACCCTGCTAAAATTGTGCTAACTCCAATATCTTTTAAAAGTTCTTGGTAATGATCTGATCTTGACCCTCCAACAAATAGGCACGCTTTTTTACCATTTACCATCTCTTTATAATCAGCCATATCATCTTGAATACTTTCATATTCCTCTTTAATTACAGCTTCTGTTTTAGCAGTTAGTTCTGCATCTCCAAAATATGTAGCCATATCTCTAAGTGTTCTCATTGTAGCTTCTACCCCTATGAAGTTAACTTTTAACCATGGAGTTCCATATTTTTTCTCAAGCATCTCAGCTATGTAGTTAATTGATCTATGACATTGAACAATATTTAGTTTTGATTTATGAGCACCAGTTAAATCTTCATAAGTTCCGTCACCAGTCATAATTGACATAACTTTGTAACCGATTTTACTAAGAATTCTTCCGATTTCCCATCCATCTCCACCTATGTTGTATTCTCCCAAAATATTTATAGAGAATCCTTCACCGTTGGCATCAGGGTTTTTCCCGATAACATCTCTCATAAGTTTGTTATTAGCTATATGATGTCCTGCTGATTGAGATACTCCTTTGTATCCTTCACAAGAGAACGCAAGTACTGGAATTCCATAAGCTTTTTGAGCTCTTGCAGCTGCAGCATTAATATCATCACCAATAAGACCTACTGGACAAGTTGCTGATATTGTAATTGCTTTTGGATGAAAAGTTTCAACAGCTTCTTTAATAGCTAAATCAAGCTTTTTTTCTCCACCGAAAACTACGTCAGAATCTTGCATATCTGTAGAAAATGCGTAGTTTAAGAAGTTTTGTTCTCCTGCATTTATTCTTCCTTTATTTCTTCTTGTTCCCCAAGCATAATATGAACACCCTATAGGACCATGTACTATATGAATCATATCTTTTAAAGGTCCAAGTACAACCCCTTTACACCCTGCATAAGCACAACCTCTGTTTGTCATTACTCCGGGCATTGTTCTTGAGTTAGCATCTATTTTTTGCTTTCCGCAACCACCAGTTTCACAGCCTTCACCTTTAACAAGCATATGACCTTTACGGTTTTTCATTACTTTGGCAGGATATGATTCCAATATCTCGTCTATTACCTTCATTTGTCTACACCTCCGTCATTTATAGAGCTACAGTTCCCGATTCTCCTGTTCTTACTCTTATACTATCCTCTACATCCATTACGAAAATTTTACCGTCTCCGGGATTCCCTGTAGAGTTTGTTTTCATTATAGTATCAACTACTGCTTTTACTTCTTCTTCATTAACTACAAGAGTTAAAAGTCTTTTTTGTATTAATCTATGTCCTTCAGAAATACTTTCAGCCAGTTTTGGAGAAGATATTTGCATTTCTGCATCTGTCATTACATCCTTTATCATTTCGTAATTAACAGCTTTTTTCCCTCTACCAAATACTTTTCTACAAGTTAAAGATCCAAATCCCGCTTCAGCTAGGGCATCTTTTGTTTTATTTATCATATTCATTCGAATAATTGCCATTACTTCTTTCATTTGCTCCTCCTTTTTACTAGAATTTGAGCTTTTATAAGCTTTTTGTTGAACTACTAATTGTATAAGCTTCTTCTACAGTACTTACAAATACTTTACCGTCTCCGAATGCTCCTTTTTCACCTGATTTTGCAGCTTTTAATATTGTTTTTACTACATCATCCTTGTCTTCATCATTAACTATAAGAAGTAACATTTCCTTAGGAATTTCATCATAGTGAACATCTCCAACTTTTATACCTCTTTGTTTTCCTCTACCTGCTACATCTATCTTTGTAACTGCTGGAAACCCTGCATCTGAAAGTTCTGATAATACTTCTCCGACTTTATTTGGTCTTACAATTGCTCTTACCATTTTCATGTTTATACCTCCCGAATTTGTTAAGGATATTTTATAATCTGCGCGTACATATATTTTAAAATTTGTTACTTTTTTTCACAATATCTATTAATTTATAAGCACAGCTTACTACCGTCTAATTTTTTAGAACAAATTGTAGTTATTATTTAACTGTGCCATCTATTTCGATATTGAGTTTTTTCATTTTTTATGCTCCTAATGCTTCCATGAATCCATGTTTCATTAGTAATTCTTCTAATCTATCTTGAGTCATTGGTTTTGGTACTACAAATAATTTGTTTGCATCAATAGCTTTTGCTAATGCTCTATATTCATTTGCTTGTGCTGAATCAACATCATAATCAATAACTGTTTTTTTGTGGATTTCTGCTCTTTGTACTAAATTATCTCTTGGTACAAAATGTATAAGTTGAGATCCTAACTCTTCTGCAAATGCTTTCAATAATGCATATTCATTATCAACTTTTCTTGAGTTACAAATGATTCCACCAAGTCTTGTTTCTCCACTTGTTGCATATTTTTGAATACCTTTTGCGATATTATTAGCTGCATATAGTGCCATCATTTCACCAGAACCAACTATATAAACTTCTTTTGCTTTACCTTCTCTTATTGGCATTGCAAATCCTCCACATACAACGTCTCCAAGTACATCATAGAATACATAATCAAGATCTGGTGTATATGCTCCAAGACTTTCCAACATGTTGATTGAAGTAATAATTCCTCTTCCTGCACATCCAACTCCCGGTTCAGGTCCTCCTGATTCTACACACATTGTTCCTTCAAATCCAGGTTTTAAGATTTTGTCTAACTCAACATCTTCTCCCTCTTCTCTAAGAGTATCAAGAACTGTCTTTTGAGCTAGTCCTCCAAGTAGTAATCTTGTTGAATCTGCTTTAGGATCACATCCTACTACCATTACTTTTTTCCCTGCTTCTGCAAGAGCTGCAACCAAGTTTTGTGTTGTTGTTGACTTACCAATTCCACCTTTTCCATAAATTGCTATCTGTCTCATTTTAAAACCTCCTTAAAATTTTTATTTCTAGCTAATAATAAATTATAAGCACTTTAATTAAAAAAATATAAACCAATATAAATTTATTAATTTGGGGATACTTATGTTCTTATAATTATCATTGAGCTATTTTATTAAAATTTAACTTAATAACTAAACTATTGATATTTCTATTCTATAAGATACCTCCTTAAAAAAATCTATGTTCTATATTGAAATTTTGTAAGTTCAGAAGTAGTCCACTTAGTCTTAAGTCATCTGCTCTTTAACTTATTCTGAGTATACAAAAAATAAAATCATTAATCCAATATATTGTTTTTATAAAATCAATATACCGAATTAATGATTAGCTTGTATAAGCTTATTCTATTGGTGTTACAAAGAGATGATATTACAAAAAATACTCGAAAATTAATTTAAATATCTATGTTTTTAAAAGTATACATTTTTTGTTCACTTTTGTCAATAGTGATTTTCATTAATTTTAAAGTGTAAATATCTTCTTACTATCAAAATATAGATTATAAATATTTTCTGTATTCTTAAACTTATCCCAATAATCTCTGGTAAACTCACATTGAATAACTATATTTTCTTTAAAAGCTTCTATTGGTCTCATAAATACTGTTACTTCAAAGGCACCTTCACTTATATATTCTATACTACATTGAATACAATTTTCTTTTTCCATATTTTTTTTTAGTTCCACATAATGACCTCTAAATCCAATTTTAGTAATTCTTTTATTATTGGAAACTTTAAGAATACAATTCCAGTCATTTACAAATACAGATTCCTCATCAATTGTTATAACATCTACAATATTTTTACATCCTGTCAGTCTTGCAGTTTGAACTGTCTTTGGATTATTAAAAACACTTTTCTTATCTCCGCTCCTCTCTTCAGCTCCATTATTAATTACTACAATATCTTCACACAATCTATATGCTTCGTCCATATTATGTGTAACTATAATTGTTGAACCATTAAATTCACTTAGAGTCTCCCCTATTTCTCTAACAACTAATCCTCTCGTATGCTCATCTAATGCTGAAAATGGTTCATCAAAAAGTAAAATTTCTGGTTTTAATGATAATGCTCTTGCTATTGCTACTCTTTGTTGCTGTCCTCCAGATAATTCTGAAGGATATCTCTCTTGAAAATCTAACATATGAACTTTCTTTAGTTCTTCATAAACTATTTCTTCTTTTTCCTCTCTACTAATATTTCCCAATCCAAATGCTATATTTTCATATACACTCATATGAGGAAATAATGCATAATTCTGAAAAATAAAACCTATTTTTCTTTGACCACTTGGAATATTTACTTTATCTTTACTACTAAAGAAAACTTTATCTCTATTACAAATAGTTCCTATATCTGGATTTTCAAGTCCAGCAATAGATTTAAGAATCATGCTTTTCCCTGAACCTGAAGAACCTAACAAGGCTAGTGGTTTATTATTTACTTCAAATTTAATATTCAATTCAAAGTTATTAACTCTCTTTTTAATATCTACTTTCAGCCCCATATAATCCTCCAAACTATTTCAATAACTTCTAATTTCTAATTTTTCCTGTAATCTTTCTTTGATAATTATTCCAAAAGTTCATCATTATCATTGTAAAAAGAGATATCCCGAATATTGTGTACACCCACGTCAATGCTCCTTGAATATCTCCTCCCTCTGCTGCAAAATAAATGGCTAATGGTATGGTTTGAGTTTTCCCAGGAATATTCCCTGCTATCATAAGTGTTGCACCAAACTCCCCTAAGGCTCTTGCAAAAGAAAGTATAGTCCCCGCTGCTATCCCCGGCCAAGCTAATGGAATCATGATTTTCCAAAATATCTTAAAGTTTGAAACTCCCATTGTTTGAGCTGCATTTAATATATTTTTATCTATTTGTTCAAAAGCCCCTTTTGCTGTGCTGTACATTAAAGGAAATGACACTACCACTGCTGCAATAACTGTTGCCCCCCAAGAAAATATCACGTTAATTCCTATCGAATATAATAATTTTCCTATAAATCCATTTCTACCCAAAATTACTAATAAGAAAAATCCAATTACAGTAGGTGGCAATACCATTGGAAGAGTAAATAAAGAATCCAGAATTCCTTTATGCTTAGGATTAATCTTATTTATCTTATTTGCTGCAAAGATACCTAAAAAAAATGTTATCATTGTAGCTGTCAATGCTGTTTTTATTGAAATAATAAAGGGCATCCATTCTTGTTCCATTATTTATCCTCCCAAATTTTATTATTTTATTGGTGAAAATCCAAATTTAATAAATATATCAATTGCTTTTTTACTTTTCAGAAACTTCAAGAATTTTTTACTTTCATTTTGAAGTTTTGAATCACTCACAATAGCTGCTGGATATATTACTAGAGTATGAGAGTCTTTCGGTGCAGTACTGACAACTTTTACTTTATCAGATGAAATTGCATCTGTTTTATAAACTATTCCTGCATCTACATTTCCTGTTTCTACCCAACTCAGAATCGTTCTTACATCTTTTCCGTAGACAAGTTTTGAAATTATTTTTTCGCTTATTCCAAGTTTATTAAATATCTCTATACTATATTGTCCTGCTGGAACACTTTTGGGTTCTCCAATTCCAATTGTAATTACATTTTTATTAACTAAGTCTTTGTAACTTTTAATTGCTAGTTTTGAACTTATTGGTGTAACCAGAACCACTTCATTTTTTAACAAATTAACTTTACTTGTTTTCACCAGTAAATTCTTTTTATCAAGTTCATCTATTTGCTTCTGTGCTGCCGAAATAAATATATCTACTGGAGCCCCATTTTCAATTTGTTGTTGCAATGACCCAGAACCTCCAAAGTTAAATATTAATTTATCTACTTTATTTTCTATTTCGTATGCTTTCTTAATTTCAGTCATCACATCTTTAAGACTTGCTGCTGCTGAAACTGTTATAGTTACTGCTGAAATACTATTTGTCATTGCTAATATTATTATTAAAACTATTATTCTCATACTTTTCATTAAACTTCACTCCTTTTCGTTTTGTTCGGTTTTGTTCGTTTATATTGGTTTATGTAATTGTTATACAATTATTCAAATCATAAAACAAATATATTATTTTTAGTTTTATGATTTATTGTATTAATGTTAACGTGTAGGCACTTATTTCAAAGGGTTTTGAAGCTACTATTTATAATTTGCTTAGACAGCATATATACAAACAAATTGAAAAGAATCTTTCATTATGCTAACATTACATCTAAATAACAAATTGGAGGTCAATCTTATGGATACATCTTTTACTCCCCAAGAAGTTGCGGATATACTAAAAATTGCTAAAACTACTGTATATGAGCTCATAAAAAGAGGAGACCTTAACTCTTATAGAGTAGGTAATAAAATGAGAATCGAAATGAAAGACATAGAAAAATATATTAGTAATAAAAAAGATAACAAATCTCAATATTCTCTTTCAGAAAATAACTTAGTAACTCCAGTAGAATTTCCGTTAGATAGTGTTCATAATAATGATTTTATTATTTGTGGGCAAGATATTATGCTTGATATACTTTCAAGACATCTAGAAACATACCATCTAGAAACAAGAATTTATCGTTCATATGTTGGAAGCTATAATGGACTTTATTCTATGTATACCAAAGGTGCTTCAGCTGCTACTACACATTTATGGGATGCCAGTACCGACACTTATAATCTCACATATATAAAAAGCCTTCTACCTGGAATCCCAACTTTTGTCATTCATCTTGCTAAAAGAATGCAAGGATTTTATGTCTTAAAAGGAAATCCAAAAGATATTAAAACATGGCAAGACTTAACAAAACCAAACATAATTTTTGCAAATAGAGAAAAAGGAAGTGGAACAAGAGTTCTTTTAGATGAAAATCTTAAAAAATTAAACATTAACTCCTCTCAAATCAATGGTTATTCAAGAGAGTGTACCTCTCATTTGGCAGTTGCAAGTACTATTGCTAGAGGTGGAGCTGATGTTGGTATAGGAACACAGAATGCGTCTATTCAGATAAAAAACATTGATTTTATTCCTATTCAAGAAGAAAAGTATGAACTTGTTATAAAAAAAGAAGATATGAATACTAGAATAGTAAAAAGCATTATGGAAGTTTTAAATTCAGATATTTTTAAATTCGAAGTTTTGGGATTAGGCGGTTACGATATTGCAGAAATGGGAAATCTTGTGACTGAGTTATAGAAGATTTCCCTAGTTTTACAAAGACATTACCCTAAATAAATTTCTCCTTTACATAGTCATGATATTTTATGTTATATCAATCAATGAAAGGAGAAGCCTAATGAAAATATTTGTTATTGAAAATCTAAAAACTGAAAACAGAACAGAAGTATGCTCTGAAGAATTTTATGAAGATTTGGAATATTATGAAGATTCTATACCTGTATAATCTTTTATACAAGTATAGATTAAATCTCTTCTAATATTATTGGTTCAGAAATGTAAAATCCTTGGGAATAATCAATTCCTAATTCCTTAACTTTTTCGAATATCTCTTTTGAATGAACAAATTCTGCAATTGTCTTAATATTCATATCTCTAGTAAGATCTATGATAAATTTTACAATGGTTTCAGAAGTTTTATCATTAAGTATATTTTTTATGATACTTGCGTCAATCTTCAAATAATCAATATTCAAGTTCAAAATACGATTAAAATTTGAATATCCACTCCCAAAATCGTCTATAGCTACTTTACAGCCATAACTTTTTACTGTATTTATGAATTCTTCTACCTGACTATAATTTTCAATTTCTTCTGATTCCAACAACTCAAATATTAATTTTTGTCTCTTTTCTTGAGGCATTTTTTTAAGTTTATTGGTAATTAAATTATTGGTTGATAGATTCATAATATCGTTGATAGAAATATTTATTGAAATATCTATGTCTGTAGTTAATAATTTATTAAATACCTCATTAATCATAAACTTTGTCAAATGATTATATAAATTACATTGTTTTGATAACTTCAAAAAACTACTGGGACTAATTGTATTGTTATCTACTCCATTTATTCTTATTAATGATTCATATTTTACAACTTTCTGCGTTTTATTATCTATAATTGGCTGATACACTGCAAATATATTATTATTATTTATTGCACTTATAATCTGCTTTTTTACAAAGTATTCCTGATTATCTCCACTATCTTTCATTAAATCAGGGCTATATACAGCATATTGAACTTGCTTTAGTTTAGCATATTTCATAGCAATATTTGCTTTATAAATAAGACTTGAAATATTTAAAGATTCGTTGGCTGTTTCATTGTTTATTATGGCAATACCTATATGAACTGTTAAAAATATCTCTTCATTTTCTATTTTAAAGGGTTCTTTACTTAATAAATCGAATACATAATTACTAAATGTATCAATTTCTAAATCCGTTGCTTTATTATAAGAAATAACTACAAACTCATCTCCATGTGTTCTATAACAATCAAAATAATTATTATTTAGTCTTTCTGCAAAACTTAATAATAATTTATTCCCTATTTCATATCCAAATATTGTATTTATCTCATTAAAAGAACAGATATTTATATATAATACAATAATTTCATTAGCATCAGAATCAAATTGCTCAAACAATTTATCTTTATCTCTAAAAATAATATCTTGATTTTTTTTGTCATTTCTTTTAAAAATAGATTTCCATTTTTTTATAAAAAAACAAGTTTTATCTGAAACTTCTGAAATAAATTCACTTGCATATATTCTTTGGAATATTGACTTGAAAAAATTATTTTTAATATTTAAGTATCTATCTTTTAATATAAATATCTCTGTTCCAATAATTAAACCAATAGTTACTGTTAAATAATTAAGAACATTAAATGAATCAGATAAAGTTACTTTTAATAAAATTGAACTAATAAAAATCGCTAATATAATTAATAACTTCCTTGCATTTTTTACTTTTAATACCCTTTGAATCTTCATTTTTTCCCCTTTTCATGTATGCTATGTATTTCAAAATTGTGCTTCTATTGTTTTTACAGTTTGAATTAATAATTGAGGATTTACTGGCTTAAACATATAATCTTTAACTCCAGATTTCAAAAGATCCAAAATATAATCTTGATGACCTAAAGCGCTTATAACTATAATTTTTGCGTCTGGATTTAATTTTAATATTTCCTTTGATGCCACAATTCCATTAGTTCCGGGCATTGTAATATCCATTGTTACAATATCTGGTTGAAATTCTTTATATTTAGAAATAGCGTCATCTCCATCACAAGCTTCTTCAATCACTTCATACCCATTTTGTACTAACACACCTTTTATCATAGCCCTTATAAATAAAGAATCATCAACAATTAAGACCTTTTTCAAAATAACTCCTCCTAAAAATTTCTATTTAGAAACGTAAATTTAATTTTAATTTACTTTTATCAAATGATAATAACTTTTTTATTTAAATTTGTCAATAGAATTTTTATTTTTTTTGACATTTAGTAATTTAAGTGGTAATCTATTAAAAAATATAATTACTCAGATTTAGTAATTTCCATAAAATTGAGTTGGCTTTACATCTCTTTGTAATCATAAATATAATTTAAACGAAAGGTGTCCTATGAAAAATTTTGTTATAGTAGAAGATGATGCGTTAAAACTTGGAAGATTCTTAAAAGAAGCTCGTAGCCAAAAGAAAATGACAATTACAGATTTGGAAAATGAAAGTGGAATTAACCGTGCAGATATCCATAGATTAGAGGGTGGTCAAAAAAAGAGACTTAATCCTTTTCAATTAGTATCCCTTGCTGAAGCTCTTGAAATAAATTTAATTGATTTATATATTTTAGTTGGATTTATTAGTAAAAAAGCGATAACAGACTTTGTAAAAAAGAAAACTGATGAAAGAATAAGTGAACAGCTAAAAATAATTTCATATACTGGAGCTATAAAGATTCCAGTTTTTGAAGACTTTTTAAATGCTTTAGATTTGGTTAAAAATTCTGAGCCTATTAAATATACAACACTTTTTCTTAATGAAGATACAGAATATGTGGGGATTATAATAAAAGAGGATACTTTAACACCTCTTATTTCTAAAGATGCCATTGTTATTTTAGAGAAAACTAAAAATATACAGAATGGTGATTTAGCTGTATTTAGTATTGATGACATTTTTTATATTAGAAGATTCTTTGAAAAAGACAATGTAATCATTTTGTCTCACATCAATTCTTCTTATGAACCAATAATAGTTACTAACTCCACTAATTTTAATATTCATGGAAAATTAGTAGTAACTATAAATGAGATATAAGAAATCTCACATTTGAAAAACTAACAATTCTACTGAATTTTATCACATATAAAATCATTAAGTTTTAGGAGTATATCATGAAAGAAATTACAATTTTAAAAAAATATAGAGATTTAGAAATTGATAAAGATGAGATTATGGATTTTTTAAACAATGAATCTCTAAAAAATAATCTCCAAATACAGACCGAGATTAACATTGAAAACATTTTAAAAATCATAAATTACATTGCAACAGAAAGAATAGATGCTAAAAATCTTTTAGAATGGATAAATGTCGTTACTCATTCTGGATTCTTTAGATTTAAAAATGATGAAAGTAGCTGTATCATGAGCGTTCTAAAGGAACTTGAAAAATCCGATACAAATACTTGCAAAATTTCTGATATAAACTTAGAAAGATACCTAAATTCATTAAGAAATAATAAAGAGCTAAATTAGCTCTTCTATAAAGCTATTCAAATTACTAGACTTAAGAGTTTTGCATAATAGAGTATTTTGCACGTTTGGAAAAGACACAAAACATAAAAATCGAAGCTTTTCTCCTAAAGAATAAGCTTCGTAAAAAATACACAAGTAGAGTCAAATTAAAAAGTCATAGCAAAGCTATGACTTTATTAATTATACCAGTAGAATAATTTAATCTTAAAACATTATAAAATTTCTTTAACACTTTAATTCTTAAAATATCTAACACTTAAAACTTGAAACTTAACATCTAATAGCAAATATAAAAACTAAATTTAAAAATTTAAATCTCAGAAACTCAATTCACTATTCTACTGGCAGAGAACCTTCTTTGTCCTCAAATTAATCATATTATATAAAAATTTAAAAAACAACCCTTTTTTATATTTTTTTTACTTTTAAACTTCATAATTATAAAAATACAATTACCCCTATTTTTTGTTACAATTATTAATAATAAACTTCTTGACAATTAATTTTAAATAGTATACTATTAATTTGTAACGCTTACATTAATGAAATAACTTTAAAAAGGAAGGTATTGCTATGAAAAAATTTAGATGTACAGTTTGTGGAGAAGTTTTAGAAGAGGGAGTTACTGTCTGTCCAGTTTGTAAAGCAACTAGTGACAAATTTGTAGAAATAGTAGAAGGTCAAGAATTAGCTTGGGCTACTGAACACATAGTAGGAGAAGGATTAGCTTGTGGAGACGAAGAAATAATCGCTGGACTAAGAGCTAACTTTGAAGGTGAATGTACAGAAGTTGGTATGTACTTAGCTATGTCAAGAGTAGCCGACAGAGAAGGGTATCCTGAAGTTGCAGAAGCTTACAAAAGAATTGCTTTTGAAGAAGCTGAACATGCAGCAAAATTCGCTGAATTATTGGGAGAAGTTGTAGGTAATTCTACAGAAGAAAATTTGACTAAAAGAGTTGAAGCTGAATACGGAGCTACTAGTGGTAAATTCGACTTAGCAAAAAGAGCTAAACAATTAGGATTTGATGCAATTCATGATACTGTTCATGAAATGGCAAAAGATGAAGCTAGACATGGAAAAGCTTTTAAAGGGTTATTAGAAAGACATTTTGGTAAAAAATAGTTAAATTTATTCAAATAGATTTTTCTTAATATTAGAGATGATTACTCTACTTACAGTAATCATCTCTTTTTATTTGGAAATTTTTATTTACTCAAGCATTAAAAACCCTTTAAAATGTAAAGGTTTTTCTTGTATTTTCTACTAGTTGTCACTTATTCTTTTTTATACTTCTCATGAAAAAATAATTGTTTGCAAAATATTTTGAAAATAAAAATACTTGTACTTAAGTGTTTTAAAATGTATAATCAAACTCTATTTAAAAATTAGAGGAGGAAATATGAAAAAACTTAGCTTCATATTCGCACTTATATTAACAGCGAATACTTATTCTGATGGATTAAACTCTTATTTAATGGATGTTACTACAGAATATAATCTAAATACCAAAAATACTAAAACTACATGGAATGCTGGAGAAGGAACTTATCAGCTTAACGACAAATACTCTTTTGGATTTGATGTAGACAGAATTTATACGGATAGTAAAAAATATTCAGATTCAGAAGAAATTTTTACTGAATTTAGTATTTATGGAAGTCAAAAATTAAATGAGAATTGGAGCTTATACACAGCATATCAATTTACACATGTTTCTGCTTGGACAGAGGGAACAGAAGTAAAAGGTGGTTGGGATTACCAAAATGATTATAGATATTGGGAAAATCTTTATGCAAGTGCTTATTTTGGAAGAAACTACACTATAAAAGATAAAAACTATTATGTTGGAATCAAATTAGACCAACAACTAGGTGGAAATAAAGAAGAGTCTCTGACACAATCTCTTCAACAAGGTTTTGCTTCAGGTATAAACTTCTTTACAGGAACTACCCTTGCAAAAAACTTAACAATTGATTTAAGTCAATATAATCTCGCACTATACAACGAAAAAGGTAAGGATTTGAAATATCAAGTAAAAGCTGACGCAACAATAAAATATACTTATCCTTTAAAACATGGATTTAGCTTTTTTACTGAGGCATATTTAGAGTCATCAAAATATTTCACATCTACTGAAGATGATTATATTGAATCTACAGGATATATTATTCCAAAGATTAAATATGATAACAAAATAAATAACAAGTTAGCTTTAACGTCATCTATTGGATATGAAATTTTAAGCTATGATTATAATAAAGGTCTTGAAGAATGGGATAATAATCAAGTTGAGTTAATTGCATCATTTAATTATATACCTTAATTTTATCTTATTACTTTGAAAATCAAAATAAAAGATAAAGAAATGAGTTGAAATATGAATAATTTTTATACAAAAAATCTTTCTATTAATTATAATCAAATATCAATAATAGAAAATTTAAATATTGATATTCCTCTTAATAAAATAACTGTAATTATTGGTTCCAATGGTTGTGGTAAATCAACATTGTTAAAAGCTTTAACTAGAGTTATTTGTGACTATAAAGGAGCTATTATCTTAGATGATATTGAGATACTCAAAGAAAAAACAAAAGATTTAGCCAAAAAAATATCATTTTTACCCCAAAGTCCAGATTCTAATTTAGGCTTAACTGTTTCAGAACTAATGGCTTATGGAAGATTTCCCTATCAAAAAGGATTTGGAGTTTTGAATGAAAGTGATTTTAAAATTATTGACTGGGCTTTAGAAGTTACTGGAACTAAAGAATTTAAACATAAACGTATTGATAACCTATCTGGCGGACAAAAACAACGTATTTGGATTGCTATGGCCTTAGTTCAAGAAACTCCTATTATACTCTTAGATGAACCTACTACATATCTTGATTTAGCTCATCAATTAGAGATTCTTGAACTCTTAAAAGAGCTAAATATCGAACAGAAAAGAACAATTGTTATGGTATTACATGACTTGAATCAAGCATCAAAATTCGCTGATTATATAATTGCTCTCAAAGATGGCAAAGTAGTTAAATCTGGTGAACCAATAAACGTAATAACTAATGAAATATTAAAAGAAGTATACAATATTGATGCAAAAATTGAAATTGATTCTGATACAAAAAAACCAATATGTACTACATATAACCTGATTAAGAAAGTGAGTAAAAATGAAAAAACTATTAATAATATTTAACCTTCTACTTTTAGTAATTATAAGTGGATGCAGTAACAAAACTTCTGATACAAAAAAAGAAAGTGAAACTTTCATATATAAATCTGAAAGTGGAGATATAACTGTTCCTACTAATCCACAAAGAATAGTTGTACTAAATTCTTCTTTGTCAGGTCATGTTTTAGCCCTAAAAGGAAAGATTGTAGGAATTGATAAATGGTCAAAAAATAATCCAACATTCTTGAACTTGATAAAAGATATTCCTGAAGTATCTGATGAAAATTTAGAACAAATTATTGAATTAAATCCTGATTTAATTATTACTGCTGCTACTGATAAGAATATTGATAAATTAAAAAGTATAGCTCCCACAGTATCATATACATATGGAAAAGTAGACTATTTAACACAATTTATTGAGATTGGAAAACTCTTGAATAAAGAAGAGGAAGCTAAAAACTGGGTAAAAGATTTTACTACTAGAGCTCAAGAAATTGGAAAACAAATTAAAAGCAAAATAGGAGAAACTGCCACTGTTGCTGTAATTGAAAGTTATGACAAACAACTTTATGTTTTTGGAAGAAATTTTGCTAGAGGAACTGAAATTCTTTACAATGAAATGAAATTAAAAATGCCTCCTAAGGTAGAAGCTGATGCTGATAAAACAGGTTACTATGCTATTTCATCAGAAGTTCTTCCAGAGTTTGTTGGAGATTATATTGTATTTAGCAAAAATCAAAGTGCAGATAATTCATTTCAAAATACTGAAACATATAAAAATCTTGATGCTGTAAAAAATAATAGAGTATTTGAAGCTGATGGAAGAACTTTCTTTTTTAATGACCCTATAACTTTGGAAAATCAACTTGAATTTTTTAAAAAAAGTTTTTTAAACAACTAAAATAACGACCCAATTTTACAATGTCATTAACTTAACAAAAAATTTTACTTCAAATTGGGCAAACAGATAGGTTCAATTTTATCAACTTAGAGATTCTTTCTTCAATAATCACAACAGCATACAATTCGTTTACTTAACCGAAGGTGCCGAAGTCCGATAAAGAAGGGGTTGTTTTTCCAATAATTTGTCACTTCGAGGTACGAGAAATCTTAAGATACCTCCCTTGTCGGTATGACAACAGTTAGGTCATAATAGAATAAAAATGCCTTAAGTTGATAATATTGAATTTCTGTATTTACCCTTAAGTTAATAATAGTGCCCAATTTTTGGTCAATTTTATTTTAAAAGATTGGAGATTTATGAAAAATAGAAAATTTTTACTGATACTTACTTCATTTATTTTTATATTATTTATCTCATTTTTAGTGTCAATTAAACTAGGAGCTGCAACTATTTCGCTAAAAGAAATGTTCTCAATACTTTTAGATACTTCAAATAATAAAAATCTATTAATACTTAAAGAAATAAGAATTCCTAGAGTTTTGGGAGCAGCTTTAGTTGGCGCGGCTTTAGCTACCTCTGGAGCAATTATGCAAGGAGTAACTAAAAATCCTTTGGCTGACCCTAGTTTATTAGGGGTATCTTCTGGTTCATCTTTAGCTCTTGTACTTTCTGTAGTTCTTTATCCAAACTTAGGATATTTAGGAAGAACTATTTTTTGCTTTATTGGAGCAACTCTTGGAACTATTATTGTAATAAATATAAGCCAAGTTAAATACGGAAAAATGAGCACTTTTCGGCTTGTCCTTGCAGGCTCATCTATTTCAGCATTATTTTACGCAATTTCAGAAGCAATTGGACTGTATTTTAGAATATCTAAAGATACTTCCATGTGGAACAATGCTGGATTAATTGGTACTTCTTGGAGTCAGATAATTTTTATATGTCCTTTTATTTTTATAGGATGTATTATTGCTCTTAGTTATTCAAAACAATTGACTATTTTAAGCTTGAATGAGGAATTATCCATAGCACTTGGACAAAAAACTAAAAAAATTCGATTCATTCTTTTAGGAACAAATATAATTCTTGCAGGAAGTTCTGTTGCATTAGCAGGGAATTTGACTTTTATTGGTTTGATTATTCCACATATTGTAAGAAAATTTATAGGTAGTGATTATAAATTCATAATTCCTATCTCTATTTTAGCTGGTGCTTCTCTTGTATTGCTATCTGATACTTTAGCTCGAACTATTAGTATTCCTTATGAAACTCCTATTTCTGCAATTACTTCTATTATGGGATTACCATTTTTTTTATTCATAATCTTTAAGGAGGGGAAATTACATTCATGATTAACCTAATTTTTAAAAATAGACAAAACAAACTCTTGTTTTGTCTATTAGCTTCTATTTTTACATTAATCATATTAAGTTTAGGAATCGGATACTCTTCTGTATCCTTTGACAGATTAATTCCTACTTTATTAGGAAATGGTACATTTAAAGAAACTTTTGTTATTTTTTCAATTAGATTTCCTAAAATAATAATATTGATTTTAACAGGTGCAGCCTTATCTCTCTCAGGTGCGATTCTTCAGACTATTACTAAAAATGATTTAGCTGACCCTGGGATTATTGGTATTAATTCGGGAGCTGGTGTTGCAATTACTATTTTATTTTTATTTATTCCAGTTAACTCTCAAAGTTTTATATATATTCTTCCATTAATTGCATTTTTAGGTGCATTAGTCACTGCTTTATTAATTTATTTATTTTCTTATGAAAAACACTATGGTATTAATCCTCAAAAAATGTTACTTGTGGGAATAGGATTTTCTATGGCTCTTTCAGGATTAATGATACTCTTGGTTACTTCTTCAGAAAGAAGCAAATTGGAGTTTATTACTAAATGGTTAAATGGCAGTATTTGGGGAAACGATTGGTCTTTTGTTTGGGCAATTCTTCCTTGGATAATAATTTTAATTCCATATTCAATTTACAAATCTAATTGTTTAAATATCCTTACACTAAAAAAAGAGACTGCTATAAGTCTTGGAATAAACTTAAACAAAGAAAGAACTATTTTATTCTTAATAGCAATATCTCTAGCTTCTATTTCTGTTGCTGTGACAGGAGCTCTGGCTTTTATTGGTCTTATTGCTCCTCATTTGGCCAAAATATTGACTAGTTCTAGAGCTCAATCTTATATTCCAGTTACTATACTTATTGGAATATTACTTTTATTAACTTCTGATTTTATTGGCAGAAATATCCTTAAACCTCAAGGAATTCCTACTGGAATAATTCTCTCAATAATAGGAGCTCCTTATTTTATATATTTGATTTATAAAAACAATATTTAGTTTACATTTGAATTCTATACAAATAAAAAAGTCATAAATTCTTATGACTTTTTTACTTTTTATTCCAATAAAATCTATATTTCAACTTCTTAGAACTGTACTATCTTTTTCATAATTATTTGCATAGACAAACAACAAATTACCATCTTTTAGCTTCTCTATTACATCTTCACTTATTGTTGGACTTAATGCTGGACATCCCCAAGAACGACCTATTCTATTCATTTCTGATATGCTACTCTCGCTAACATAAGGTGCTCCGTGTATAACTATGTCTCTTTTTCTTGCATTATCATTTAATCCTTTATCCAATCCATCTAGTCTCAGAGAATATCCATTGGACCCATAATATGCTTCTCCTGTGACATAAAATCCTAAGGATGACATATGAGAGTCTTCTTCGTTAGAAAAAACTTCTGCTTCCTTTTCACCTGTATTCATCCCATGAGCTACCAAATCATTATATACTATGCTTTTATTAAAAATATCAATTAAAAAAAATCTTTTTTTGGTAGAATTTTGAGTAAAGTCTACTATAGCTATATATTTTTTCTGTTTTGGAGATATAATCTCAAAACCTTTCATAGCCATTTGAAAAATTCTATATTCCAATTTTCCATTTAATTCCAATTTTTTATAAAGTTCTTTTACATCAGATTCTTCTTTGGTGGTATTTATAATTTTTTTCACCTCTGAACTATTTCTCTTTATATTTTTCCTAACAATATTTTCTTTTTTACTTTCAACACATCCATTAACAAACAATACAAATAAAATCATAATTAAAACTATTTTTTTTCTTTTCATAATCCATTTCCTTTAAATCAATTTAAGTTAAACATAACTTAAAATACTTTATTTTTTTATTAAAACTATAGTAAGTATTTTATCATGATTTAAAAAATCTGCATAGAGTTTTTATTTTAATAAATTATAAAATTCTTTAATATATTCTATTATTTGTTATATTTATTACTTTGCTTTAGATTTTATTATATTCATTTCATTCTTCCACTCTTTTTTCGTAAACATATATCTTGGGAGTTCAAACATATCACTGTTCTTTTCTATTGGTACTGCCAATGTACCCCAATTTATAGTAAATGCCATTGTATAACCAAACTTTTTTAAATACTCTTTTGTAATCTTTGACCTTATCCCATAAGGATATATAAATGTATCTATTTTTTTACCAGTCTTTTCTTCCAAGATTTTTTTTGACTTAATAATTTCATCTTCAAAAGCGCTCTTATCTTTTGAATATAACTTTTCATTTACCTTAAGATGATTATATCCATGTGAAGCAATATAAACTCCTTCTTTTACTAAACTATTTATTTCATCCCATGTCATAAAAGACTTCGATAATCCAACTATTCCTGGATAAATTGCTAATACGGGTTTAATATTCATAGGCTTTAGTACTTCATTATATGCTTTTATAACAGTTTTATGTCCGTCATCAATAGTTATCAATACATTTTTATTTCCAATAATTTTATTTTTCTTAACATCTTCCATCGTAACAAATTTGAATCCTTGATTTTTTAAACTTTCAAGTTCTTGCCGCAGTTCTTTTGCTCCTATATCCAAATCTATTTTTTCTTTATCTAAAAATGTATGAAATGCAAGTACAAATACTTTTCCTTCAGCCATTGTTGAAGAAATTATAAAAGTAAACATCAGCAAAATTGCTATTTTTCTCATTTTACACTCCTTACAGCTTTTTCTGAATATCTATTTGAAGCATTCCACAACAAATATTCATCAATACCATTTTCTTTTAAAGCCTTTATTTGTTCAGCTACCTGAGTATCTCCATATTTTATATGCCCTTTTACCCATGAAGCGGTAAAATCTTGAATCCAAGGTCTTATTGTTGCAGGGGTACTTATAATATTATTCCTTCTTATAGCATCTCTACCACTATTAAAAACAGTTTCATAAGGAAAAGCATCTGGTATTGATAAACCATATGTTCCATTTCCATAATGGCTAGGATAAACCATTGGTGAAATATAGTCCACTACATTACTTATTCCTTCCCAATACTGCCCCAAAGCCATGTCATCTTCTACTGAACTAACTAATCCGTATACATCTGCAGATATATACGCTTGTAATGGCGAGAGTTCTTTTCTTGCATATTTCAAATATTCTTGTAATACTTGAGCTTTTGATTCATTTTTCAAATTCCTATAATCAAGTATCTTATCTAACTTACCTCCATTTGAAGCTGGAAATCTTACATAATCAAATTGGACTTCATTAAATCCAGCAACTATTGCTTCTTTTGCAACTGATATATTATATTCCCATAATTGTCTATCATATGCTGTTGCCCAAGTCAAATTATCTGAATTTGTAAAGGGCTTCTTTGTATCTTTATAAACTATAGCTCTTTCAGGATATGTTTCAGTATAAATTGGATCTTTGAAAGATACTATTCTTGCTATTGTATAAATATTATTATCTTTCAACTTTTTCATAAGAACATTAATATCTTTTATAGTATTTTTTTGATTTGCTTTTGGAGCAAATTTTTCTCCCGCTTTCATTGGAAATAACAAATAACCATTATCATCTTTTACGTCAATTACAAAAGCATTTATCTCTGTATGCTTGGTCATTTCAATTAAAGAATCTATTTTTTTTCCACCTGCTGAATATATTGTAAGATATATCCCTTTTACTTTTACCTTTGGATTTTTAGGATATTCTTTTTTTTCATAAGATGAATAATCTAAATTTCTATACTTTGGATTGATAAGCTCTTCTCTCTTTTTTGTAGTAAATTCCTTCTTTATCCAAGCATTTTTTTTATCTAATTTGTCATGGTATTCAACATTTAACCATTCTACTCCTGCTTCGTCCTTAACTTCCTTAATAACCTTTAACTCAGTTCCTTTTGTAAGTAGCGCTACTTTAACTCCACTTTTTCCCATATTATCCCTAAGATTGGCTGTCCCTACTTTTATAAATGTTGTATTGTTATCTGTTTTCTCTTCTATTTTTTTATTAATTATAACTATTCTTGATATTTCGTCAGAAACATTCCCTGACGAATCTTCTACCACATATTTCACCAGATACTTACCAAATATACTGACATCAATTTTTTCTACAGCTTTGTCATCTTTTAAAAAAGATGTTTTTACTTTTTTTGAAATATCACCATCTATATTATCTGTTGCAATTACTCCAAGCTCCTTATATTGTCCACCATCATCTATTGTTATCTCTTTATTACCTTTTAATGTTATTATTGGTTTGACTTCATCCTTTTTTTTACAGCTGACAATTACCATTAAAGCAATTATCAAAAACATTATCTTCATTAAATTTTTCAAGTTTTTTATTTTTTTCATTAGTAAGCCTTTCTTGTACTATAAAATATTTTTTGTTTAACTACTCAAGTATGATAAAATTAAAGTTTTAAAAGAATAACTTGGAATAATACTCGATAATATAGGCTACATCCCATAAATCGAAATCTCACAACCAAACTGCTTATGAAACCGTTATATTTAAGTTATTAAATGTCTAAATCATCATTATTTTTGATATAAAAATAAAAAGCCTAACGGCTTTTCTAATCTTGTTAAGATAGTTTTCGCCTTGGGCGAAAACCAACTTAATTATTTTTGATTTTTTCTAAGGTTTTATATATAGATTTTATTGTATTCAATTGTTTAGAGTTTCCCCCATTTATTTTCAACTCTGAATCGATACTGTGAAGCATCTTTGCTATGTTTTGTAGCTCAAGCTCAAAGTCAACGTATTCAAGCAATTCAATTTCTTCTTCTTTTTTAACCTTGTTCGAAAACTTTTTTAACTCTTCTAGGGTTTTTATTTTACCTTCTATAACTTGCTCTTTTATTTCTTCTGAGTAGCTATCTTTAGAAATTTCATAAGCTATTTTCAAAGACAAAGTTTCTATTTTTTCTTTTTGAATATCATTTGAATTTGCTAATAAATTATATCTTCCTATATATCTATAAACAGTATCTCTTTTAAACCCTAAAGTTTCAAACCATTTTACAAAAACACCATCTTTATGGTCTGCTAATTTTTCTTGCGTTTCTCTAAAAATTTTACCAAGTTCAGTATACATCTTATTCGCACTAAAATGTAATTTAAAAGTTTGTTCTTTTAAATAATCCATTGTTTCTTCATCTATTTCAAATGAAAAATCATATTTAGAAAGTATTTCATTTTTATTTAACTCTGATGTCTCTACTTGTAACTCTTCTTTGCTTAAGAGTTTTTCATTTTGCTTCCCTACTTTTTTAAATAAACTATCCATTGATGATCTCCTCAACCAAGTTTTTATAATCTTCTGTACATCTTATTCCTTTACCTTCGAAGATTGTTTTGCTATCATTTTGTGTTGTTCTTACATTATTATCAATCCTAATTTTTGTTTTTAGAATTGAACTGTCTAAGTTTCCTCTTAATTTTTCTTCTATGACTTTATAACTACTATTTCTTCCGTCAAATTTAGTTATAAAAAATTTGTATTCTATAGTTTCATTCATGCTTTTTATATTATCAATTGTTTCCATTAAAGATGAAATCCCTTTTACAGAAAATAT
This sequence comes from Fusobacteriaceae bacterium, assembly GCA_017988045.1. GTDB lineage: Bacteria > Fusobacteriota > Fusobacteriia > Fusobacteriales > Fusobacteriaceae > JAFGUR01. Next base: position 1,366 of record JAGNSM010000017.1, on the reverse strand, counting down.
GTGTGGCTCAATGGGTATTAAAGCTAAATCTGTCGTTACAAGAGCATTTATTGTCATTAAATTTAGGCTAGGCGAGCAATCTAATATAATATAATCGTAATCAAGATGTTTCAGCTTTGTTTTTAATAAATTTTCTCTATTAAACTTTGATACCATATTCAACTCAGTATCTGCCACTTCTATATTAGACCCGATTAAATCAAAGCCCTTTTGTGTTTCTATTATGCATTCAGAAGCTGCAAGTTTATCATTTAAAATTAAGTCTTTTATTGTTTTATTCAGATTTTCTTCAGCTATTCCACAATTAGATGTCGCATTTCCTTGGGGATCTAAATCTATCAATAATACTTTATTTGTTCTTCCTAAATAACTAGCTATAGAAATTGCTGAAGTTGTTTTTCCTACTCCACCTTTTTGATTTATCAAACTAAATACTTTCATGCTTTTTTATTCCTCCAATCTGTATTTTCAATATTCATAATACCATTTTTTTTTAGTAATTAAAAGAATATAAAATTATTTTTTCACTAAATTTTAGTTTTTGATTATTTCCGAATTATTTCACCTAATTTTGTTTCTTCAGAATATTTTAATATGACTTTTTCATCTTCATATTCTTTCATAAAGGAAAACAGTGTCATAAAATCTTGTGTATTTATTTGAATATTATTTTCTCTGAAATATTTCAAACATTCCAAAATAAACATAGAAGTTGTTGCATACATATTTGAATTAGAGTTTATCACCTCTGATTTTCTTTGATTCTTTTGAGATTCTTTTGTTGATTCCTCTTTTTTAAAACTCAAGTTATTTTCTTTTGCTTTATCTAAAGTTTCCAGAGAATCTTTAGGCTGTCTATCAAATACTTTTAATACAAGAGGTTTTTTAGACTTTTCAAATATCCCTCTCATCATTTTATTATCAGTACCTTCTGATTCTTCTAAAAATTCTTTATAAGCTATTTCAATTATTTCATTCTTTCTATTTATCTCTAATTTTTCAAATTCTTCCCAAGTTACTGATAATAAATTCTTTTTAGGTTTCTCAACTAATATTGCTTCTTCTATATTCTCTATCTTTTGGTTTTTTTTAAGGTTTTTTAGCTCTTTTTTTGCAATATATTCGTCAGCCCAATTATGAGTTATAGCTTCTTTGAAATATTTTATATATGATGTTTTACAATTTAACGCTGTGTATTCAGCAGTAAATTTTACATATTCATACTCATTGTTTTTTAAGGCTTCTCTTATAACCATTGGCAAAGTCTTATATCTTTTTGCAACTTCTGGGAAAATATTGTAGATTGCTATGAACTGCGGATCATTGAAAAGACTAGGTGTATTAACATCAATTTCTGTTAATCTAT
>JAGNSM010000210.1 GCA_017988045.1 Fusobacteriaceae bacterium | reverse complement strand
ATTGATAATTTGCAATTATTATCTATATTTTCTTTTAATACTTCACCTAATTTATTGTTTTTCTTGTTATCTATTAACATCTATACCTTATGCTTTTATACTATTTCATATATTTATAATATCTAAAAACTACCAAAAATATAATGATTATCTTTTTTTAGAACACTGTATTATTATTTCTGATTTCTTCATTTTCTTCAATATTAACTGAAAAATACTCTTGACATTCTTCTATTAGATTTATTTGGAATTCTTTTATTGATATTTCTTTTTTAATTGCCTTTACAATATCATCAATATTTGATTTATCTATATCAATATTTGTATTATATACATCTCCTGAAAAATTATAATCTATACTGTTATAACCATCTCTAAATTGTTCGATGTATGCTTCTATTTGTTGCTTATATGATTTTTTACTTAAAATACGATTAAGTGTAATAATATAATTTACACAAGATATTTTATCATAGTTTTCATAGTAAGATTTAACCAATTTATTATACTTATGCAACACTCCTTTTAAAACCTCTTATATATATTCATAATTTAATTTATTAAACACTATATATTTATAGTATATGATGAAAAATATTTTAGAAATACTAAAAGAATTTTTTACTTTTGTTTCAGAATTACTCATATCTTATCTGATACAAATTGTTTAATAATTGAATAAACAATTAATAATAACTCTAAACATTGAATGAGTTTTTTAATTATGAAAATAAAAGAACAAGTAGCAAAATAATTATTGTTAGGAAGAATAAGTAATCTAACAATTCAAATTTTATTATATACCTTACTATTGGATAATATTTAAAGGTTATTAATAGCTATCATTTGTAATAATTCTATATGTATCATTTATTAATGATAATGAAGGAATAAGTTCACCTGTGGTAAATCTTTTTTGTATTACTTTTTCTTCTTTTTTACAATTATTATCATACTCAACTCTTTCTTTTACTGCTTTACTTATATGTTCAAAAAAGAATAATGCTTCAACGCTATCCGTTTTATCAAATTTATTAGGTATATTTAAATCTTTACCATCTTCAATAAGTGTAATATTGAAAACATTATCTTCTTTTTGTAGTCTTACAATGTAATTATTCATATATAATTCCAACATTCCTGCTTCATATCTTTTTGATATTGGAAATTTTTCAAAATCATCTACTAATATTTTCATCAAAATCCTTTATTAAATTTAATCAAATTATTGAAAGTACTTAGACTTTTGTTCCATACTTATATTAATTTAATTTTACAGCATAAAAAAGAATATGTCTATACAAAAATATTAAAATATTTATTATTTATAAATACAATTAATAATTCATAAATATTTTTTAAAAAAGATTTAAATTTAAAATAAATACTATTGACAATTTATCTTATTCAGATAGAATACTCTAAATAATAAATTTACTCGAATAGAGTAATCTAATCATAAAGGATAAATATGAGATTAATGTCTAAAATCGAAGATATTTCTGCTTATGCTGAGGTAAATAAGCATAAAGTAAAAGATTTAATGGTAGCAGGTGTTATACCTGCAATAATCAATGTGTCAACAAATAGAAATTTTTTCTATACAACTGATACACTTATTGATTTTTCTGCTCAAAGAATTTCAAAACTTAAAAATATTATATGTGAAAACAATAGAGATATTTTCTTATATGAAGATTTAAATTCAGATATATTCAAATCTTCAGGTAATTGTTTAGTATATTCAATAACTAATCAAAAAGGGGGAGTTTCTAAAACTAGTATTTCTGTAAACCTTAGTGCTACACTTGCATTCTTAGGGCAAAGAGTTCTTTTAATCGATATGGATTCACAAGCTCAATCAAGCAGATATTTAAACAAAGAACAATACACTGATAAAAGTATTGTTAATATATTCACTGAACTTATTCAAACTGGTAATATTACTAAAGAGTTGGTTGAAAAATACATTGTTAGAAATGAAGTTGTTAATGGAAAATATATTGATATATTACCATCAGAATTAAGATTATCTAAAATTCTTGAATTATGTAGATCAGTTTCAATGCCACATACTTTATTAAAAAAGATAATAGATACTGTTAAAGACTCTTATGATATGGTTATATGTGATTTACCACCAAACTCAGGTATAAGTATAGAAATGGCACTATATGCATCTGATAAAGTAATTTTTGCAACTGATTGTGATATCTTTGCAAAAGAGGGCATTGAAGTTACTTTAGAAGGTATAAACAACTTCAATCAAAATACAAATAAAGACCTTGTAATTGATACTTGCTTTATTTCTAAATATAATAAAAATGCAAGAATTCACAATACAGTAAGAGATGAAACGATAGAGTTATTAGTAGATAATGGAATTCATAAAGATGACATCAGAACTATACCTTATAACCTGATAGTTCCAGAATCTCAACATGAGTCATATGCATTAATTGGGTTCTTCCAAAAAGAAAGTTATAGTGCTAAATCTGAGTCTGTAAGTTATAGTTCTACTATTAGTCAAGCAATACTTGCAAATGAACAGTTTTTTGAATACGCAATAAAAATGATAAATGATAAAGAAGAAAATATATAAGGTAAAAAAGATGAAACCAACTGATAAAATGACAATCGAAGAACTTATTGAAGAAAAAGAATTACTTGAAAAAAAAGATAAATTAAATTCTGTTGAAAGTGCAAGATTAAAAAAAATAGGCACTGAAATAACAAAAAGAAATAATAAATTAACAATTAAAGATTCATTCACTAATGATGATATGAAAAGCCACCTACAACTTAAGTATGTGAATATTGATGATATTGATATGCCTGAGTATGATGATAGGTCTGGAATTGATAGAGAAAGAATATCAGAACTTGCAAATTCAATTAAAGAACATGGACTTATACAAAATCCAGTTCTTAAACAACTTCCAAATGGAAGATATGAAAAGAAAGTTGGAAGAAGAAGAATTATTGCAACTAAATTTAATGGTGAAAAAAAGATACTTGTAAAAATACTTCCTGAAGGATTAACTGAAGAGGAAGAAGATTTTATTATATGGGATGAGAACAATCAAAGAGAGGATTTAAACTTATATGACAAAGTTAGATTCCATCTTAGATTTATAAAAAGAACATTTAACTTTAATGATGACAAAGAAGCTATTTCATTTATTCATAATTGTCATTTTTATAAGAAACAAGAAGATGC
>JAGNSM010000016.1 GCA_017988045.1 Fusobacteriaceae bacterium | reverse complement strand
GTGGAATAGCACTAGCAAATAAAGTGGTAGAAGCTATTGAAAGTGGAACAGCAGATTTTAAACCACTTTATGAATTAAATATTTCAATAAAAGAAAAAATTGAAATAATTGCAAAAGAAATTTATGGGGCAGATGGCGTTCATTATAATGAATTAGCAGAAAATCAAATCCATGAATTAGAAAATAATGGGTTTAATGATTTGCCAGTTTGTATGGCAAAAACTCAAAATTCAATTTCAGATAAGGCTGATTTGAAAGGTAGACCTACAGGATTTACAGTAGATATAACAGAACTTCGTTTATCTGCTGGAGCAGGATTTATAGTTGTAATGACAGGTTCTATAATGACTATGCCAGGATTACCAAGAATACCAGCTGCTGAAGCCATAGATATAGATAAAGATGGAAATATTATAGGATTATTTTAAGAGTAGCTTAGGCTACTTTTTTTTTAGAATAAATCATAAGGAATGAAATATAAGTAATAAAAACATTGAAATTTTATGGTTGATATGAATTAATGTAGTAAAATATATAAGTAAAGTAATAAAAAGATGATATAAAGAAAATAGCAAAATCAAAACTTTGTTAACTAAAGCTCAATTAAAATGATAAATTTCTTTCATGTTTGTTGACTTTTGTCAAAATTATGGATAAAATGTAGTATATATATACAAAATGCAAAATAAAAAGTGGCGGTGGGGAAAATGATAAAGGCAAAAAAGCTAGGTGGAAATATTATTTCATTAATTACTAAATATTTTCCAAAGCAAAAAATTGGTAAAAGGGGGCTAAAGCAAAAAATTACTGCATTAATATTTGGACTTACTTTATTGATGCTTATAGTCTTTCTTAGTACAGTTTCAGTTGTTACTAAAGGAATAATTGAAAAGAAAAGTGAGAATGAACTTAAAAACTATTCTGAACAAATTTATAGTCTAGTTGAAACAGCAGTAGATGCTACTGTAAACAATACATTGAGTTTAACGCTAGATTCTACAGATAAGAAAATAAATGAATTTTATGCAGAATTTAATAATGGCAGGCTCACTAAGGAACAAGCGATATTATTAATGAGTGAGGCTATAAAAACTGTTAAAGTAGGTTCGTATGGACATGCTTATATGTTAGATGAAAAGGGAACTTATTTATATCATCCATTTGATACAGGTAAAAATATTGGCGGAAAAGATTATATAAAAGAAATTTTGAAAACAAAAAATGGACTAATTTCTTATACTTCAGAAACAAAAGATTTGAATGGTAGTGGAGAAAAAACTACAATATTTAAATCTTATAATGCATTAGGAATAATTGTAGGTATTGACTTTTTTAGATCAGAAGTTTCAAAAGCAATAAATAAAAATATGATTGAAACTAAAATGAGTAGTATTAAATTGGGTAATTCTGGAACAGGAATGATTATAGATAGTAACGGAAATATTCTTGTTCATAAGGAATTGAAAGGGCAAGCCTTAAATACAGTTGTTTCTCAAGAAGATACTGATAAAATTTTGACGATTAATGATGACTGGTTTAAATATAAAGTAAAAACTGATAATGGAGATATATTAAGATTTGCTTATGTTAAGAAATATGATTTCTTAAAATGGACAATAATTTATACTGTAGATGAAAGTGAATTATTTGTTGATATTGATGCATTACTTATGAAACTTTCAATAGTATCTATAGTAATGATGGGAGTTATGTTAGCAATGTCTTATTGGCTAGCTACAGGTGTTGTAAATCCAATTACTCGTCTAAGTGCAAATATTAAAAGGTTTAGTAATGGTGAATTTGATTTATCTTTTAAACAAAATAGAAAAGATGAAATTGGAGAACTTAGTGAAGATTTAGAGAACTACAAAGGTAGATTAGCGAATGTTCTTCATAGTATAAAAGAAAAAGTTGGAGTAATACTTGATGAAAATAATAAACTTGTAAATACTTTGGAATCTTTGGTGAATGGGACTAATAACGTTAAAGGCGTTAAACATTTGGTTGAAAATATAGAAAAAGTTCTAGATAACGTAAGAAACCAAACAGCAAGTTCAGAAGAATCTCTAGCAGCTTTAGAAGAAATAGCAGCAACAAGTCATAATCTTAATGATAAAATAAAAGAAAATAGTAAAAATTTAAGTGGTACCTTAGAGGTAACATTAAGCTGTAATGAAAATATAAAAACAGTAAATGAAATGATGGATGAGGTCGGTGGCGCAGTAACAGCTACAGAGAGTGAAGTAGAGACGCTTAATCAAATTTCTAGACAAATAAGTAATATACTTACAGCAATCACAGGAATATCAGATCAAACTAATTTACTGGCTTTGAATGCGGCAATAGAGGCAGCAAGAGCGGGTGAAGCAGGAAGAGGATTTGCAGTAGTAGCTGATGAAATAAGAAAATTAGCTGAGAAAACTAACGGTGAAACTGGTAAAATTAGTAGTTTAATTTCAACTGTTCAAAAAGAAGTAGCAAAAGTAAAAATTAGTATGCATACAGTTTCAAACAAAGTAGGAGAAACTGTTACTGAAGTAGATTCTTTAAATAAACAGATTGAACTTATAAATTCTTTTACAAAGAATAATACTGATGACATTGGTAATTTGGTTACTAGCGTAAATGAGCAATACATAGCTACTCAAGAGATTTCTAATGCAGTTTCTGCAATAACAGAAGGTTCAGTGGACATTGAATCAAGTATGGCAGAATCAACAGATTTGGCAGGAGAAATTAAAATGATTATTGCTGAAAATCAAGAAAAAGTAAGGTCATTAAATGGGGAATTAAATATATTAAAAGATGAACTAGAATTTTTTAAAATTTAAAGAACTGGAGGGAACTCCAGTTTTTTCTTTAGTAATTCAAAGCTAATTTGCAGTTAAACAAAAACTATGTTATATTGTGGAGGTAAAATTATGAAAGTTTTTTATACAAGCAATATAGGAAGAAAAAAATCTAATAACGAAGATTCTCTACTTATAAATAAAAAAATTATATCAGAATCTAGTTTTGATTTGGTATTAAAAGAAGAGATATTGAATGAAGAATTTTATTTAGCAATTGCTGATGGAATGGGTGGTTATGATTTTGGAGAAGTAGCAAGTAAATCAATATTAGAATTTTTACTAAAATATGATATGACAGATGTTGAAGTTACTTCAAATATGCTAAAAAATATTCAGAAAGATTTATATAAATTAAGTTTTTATCATAAAAAATATTCTGGTATGGGAAGTGTTTTATCAGGAATAAAAGTTTTAGAAAAAAGTATAATAGTTTTTAATGTAGGGGATTCAAGAACATACAGAGTACACAATGGAAAAGTAAATTTTGTAACTGAAGATGATTCATATGTTTATACTTTATATAAAAAAGGGATATTATCCTATGATGAAATGAGAAAACATCCTAATAATAATGTTGTAACATCTTGCTATAGAGCAGTAAAAGGAGAATTATTAGATTTTGAAGTTAGGGATTTTGAAAAGTTTATAGGAGACAGATATTTTATATGTAGTGATGGACTTTGGGAGATGATAGAGACAGATTTTTTAAATCAATTGATAAGTTCTGAAAACATAGAAATAAATCTTAATAATCTATTAAAAATGTCTATTGAAAATGGTGGAAAAGATAATATTAGTTTTATATTAATTGAAATTTAAGGAGTGGTAATGGTTTTATTAGAAAAAATATTTGAATACTTAGAGATAACGGGAACACAGGAAAGATTAATAGAAAGTGGTAAAGTTCTATTGATTACATTGATTTTATCACTAACTTCATATTTAGTAACACAAAAAATAATTATGAAATTTGTTATAAAGATAGTTAGAAAAACTAAAACTAAGTGGGATGATTATTTCATAAATAGAGGATTATTTAGTAATTTTTCAATTTTAATACCTTTGATGATTTTTCAAATTTTATTAAAAAAGGAAACTTTTTTTAGTGGCGCATTAGAAAAAATTATAAAAGTAGGTTTTATTATAGCAATAATAAGAATTATTCAAAGCATAATTTATGGGCTTGAAGATATTTATGAAACCTATAATATTGCAAAAGAAAAACCAATAAAAAGTTATATTCAAGTAATTAATATTTTTATAATTTTTAGTGGCTTAATAATTTTTATTGCTTTGCTATTTGACAAATCTCCTTTAACATTGCTAAGCGGAATAGGAGCTATGACAGCAATTATTCTTTTGGTGTTTAAAGATGCTCTTTTGGGCTTTGTAGCTTCTATTCAATTAGCTGCTAATAATCTTGTAAGCTTAGGAGATTGGATTGAAATGCCCAGTCAAGGAGCAGATGGAAAAGTCGTTGAAATAAATCTTACTAATGTAAAAATTCAGAATTGGGATAAAACAATAGTTACAATTCCATCGTACTCGCTAGTTTCACAATCTTTTAAAAACTGGAAAGGAATGGAGAATTCTGGTGGTAGAAGAATAAAAAGAACAATAAATATTGATATCAATAGTATTAAATTTTTAGATATTGAGTCAATAGAAAATTTGAAAAAAAGTAAATTTTTGAAAGAATATCTCGAGTTGAAGGAAAAGGAAATGAATGAAATTAATTCAAATGAATTATTTGAAATTAATACTAAAAAAATAACAAATATTGGAACTTTTAGAATTTATTTAGAAAATTTTCTTAAAGTATATCCTTATATTGATACAACTAAACCAATACTAGTTAGACAAGGGCAATCCAATCAATTTGGATTACCATTAGAAATATACTGTTTTGCAAATGTAGTGAGTTGGACAGAATATGAAAAAATACAAAGTGATATTTTTGATCATTTGATAGCTATAATTGGAAATTTTGAATTAAATATTTTTCAAAGTCCAAATGGAGTAAAGTAAAATACAGTTAACGCTGTATTTTTTATTTTGTAAATAAAAAATTTTAAATTAATAGATTCCATTGAATTTACTATACTAAAAATTGTGAAAATTATACTCATAAAAACTATATATGGTAGAACTATTGCAAAAAAACACAAAATGTAGTATTCTTATTATAGAAAGAAGATATTAGTGTGGGAAAGGGAGTATAATGCAAGTAATAAAAAGAGATGGTAAAATTGTAAATTTTGATAGGGTGAAAATTGAAAATGCTGTGCTTAAAACATGTTATAGTTTAGAGAAAAAATTTGAGGAAAAATCACTACATGAAGTAGGGTCAAAAATTGAAAATATACTTTTAAGACAAAATAATCAACAAGTGGAAATTGAAACTATCCAAGATTTGGTTGAAAAAGAATTAATGCATATTGATGAAGATTTAGCAAAAGCTTATATATTATATAGAAATAAAAGAAATAGAATAAGAAGAAATAGTATTTATCAACAAATTGATGAGATGATTCAAGCTAAAAAGAATGATTTAACTAATGAAAATGGAAATATGAATTCTGAAACTCCAAGCGGTATGATTTCAAAAGTTGGATTTGAAAGTGCTAAAGAATTTGCTTTAGATAGCTTATTATCATTGGAAAATAGAATGGCTCACGAAAGAAAAGATATTCATATACATGATTTAGATTTTTATTTGACAAAATCATTAACTTGTATTCAAACGGATTTATTTAAACCATTTGCTGATGGATTCAATACAAGCAATGGTGGAGTAAGAAGTCCTAAAAGAATCTCTACAGCAGCAGGATTAGCAGCTATATCAATTCAAACTTCTCAAAATGAGATGCATGGTGGACAATCGATTCATGCTTTTGATTTTGAAATGGCTCCTTATGTAAAAATGTCTTTTGATAACTATTATAAAGATTCATACAAATTCTTTTTTGGCGATGAATTAGAAAATGTAGATGTAACAGTTGAAGAATATGAAATAAAAAATATTGCTGAATTTGATGGGTTAGACAGAGTTAAGCAACATGCTATAAATCAAACTGTAAAAGAAACAAGGCAAGCAATGGAAGGGCTTATCCACGACCTAAATATTATGAACTCAAGAAGTGGAAATCAAGTTCCGTTTTCATCAATAAATTTTGGAACAGATATTAGTCCTGAAGGTAGATGTGTTATAAAAGCCTTTTTGGAAGCGGTAGACAATGGTGTAGGAAATGAGAATAAAACAGCTATTTTTCCAATTTCAATATTTAAAGTAAAAGCTGGAATTAATAGAAATTCAGAAGATAAAAATTATGATTTGTTTAAATTTGCACAAAAAGTAACATCAAAAAGATTCTTTCCTAACTTTATTAATTTGGATACAGCTTTTAATTACAATGAAAAGTGGGATATTAATGACCCAAATAGATGGTATTATGAGCCAAGTACAATGGGTTGTAGAACAAGAGTTTATGAAAATAGACATGGTGAAAAATCATCTGTTGGTAGAGGAAATGCATCATTTACGTCTATTAATATAGTTAGATTAGCTTTAAAAGCTATGAAAAGTAAAAAAACAATTGAAGAAAGAAAAGAAGTTTTCTTTGCAGAAATGGATAAAATAATGAGTCTTACTGCTAACCAATTGGTAGAAAGATGGGAATGGCAAAAAACAGCTTTGGCTAAACAATTTCCATATGTAATGAAATATTTGGCTGAATATAATGAAGGAATCAAATCTAGTGATAAAGTAGAAAATATAATAAAACATTTCACTTTAAGTATAGGGTTCATAGGGTTGGCAGAAGCTCTAGTTGCCTTAACATCGACTATTGATAGTGAAGGGAATTATGTTAAAGGAGTTCATCACGGAGAATCAGATGAGGCTCAAGCTTTGGGAATTGAGATAGTAAGATATATGCACCTAAAATGTAAAGAATTTAGTGAGAAATATGACTTGAATTTTGGATTAATAGCAACTCCAGCAGAAGGATTAAGTCATAAATTTACAGATTCAGATAAAAAAATGTTTGGAACTTATGAAGGAGTAAATAGTAGAGAGTACTATACAAACTCAAATCACGTTCCAGTATATTATAAGTGTTCAGTTAATAGAAAAGCAGAGGTAGAAGCACCTTATCACGAACTTACTCCAGCAGGGCATATATTTTATATAGAAATGGACGGAAATCCTTTAGATAATTTGAGAGCTGTAGAAAAATCTATAGATTATATGCTTGATTTAAATATTGGATATATTTCGATTAATCACTTTGATAACTATTGTTTAGATTGTGGAAGTCATTTTTACGATAGACAACCTGTAGCTTGCCCTGTGTGTGCGAGCGAAAATTTGGACATTACAGAAAGAATTACAGGATATTTAGTTGGTAGCTTGGATAAATGGAATAGAGGTAAATTAGCAGAGCAAAGAGATAGAGTTGCTCATATGTAATACTTTTGTTTTTCTTGGAGGTAAAAATGAGAATAGCAGGATTTTATGACAATTCTTGTACCAATGGTGAAGGTTGGAGAAGTGTATTATTTGTTGCAGGATGTCCTCATAAATGTTTAGGATGTCAAAATCCTCAAACTTGGGATTATAATTTTGGTGAAGAAATTGAGGATACTAGTAAGTATATAGAAAAAATTTTAAAAAATAAAAAATTGATAGATGGGTTAACTATTAGTGGTGGGGAACCTTTTCAAGAAAGAAATGTTAAGCCACTATTAGAAATTATTAAAGCTGTTAAAACTCATGGGCTAAATATTTGGTGTTATACAGGCTATAAATATGAAGATTTAATTAAAAATCAACTTTATGTAGATTTATTAAATGAAATTGATGTTTTGGTAGACGGTCCTTTTGTTAAGGATGAGTTTTGTCCAAATATAAAATTTAGAGGTTCTAAAAATCAGAGATTACTTGATATTCCAAGAAGTTTAAAAGAAAAAATAGCAGTTGAAATAGCATAAGAAAAGCCGACAAAATTGTCGGCTTTTCTTATGCTATTTCAACTATTCACAACACTCTTGCATCTCTTTATATTTAACTATTGCTTCACTTTCATCTAAAGTCCAATAAAGTTTAGACATTTCATAGCTATTGGTATTTATAAAGAAGATTTCATATCCTAATGCTTTATCCAAAACTATTATTCCTTCTTCCCCATCAATTTCTATTATGGATACATTAGTTAAGTTATTTAACTCATAATGATCAGTTAATTCTCCAATTAAACTTGAATCTAATAAATTTGATTTTTTAAGATTACTTATTACATTTTCAACTATTTTTGACATAGTATCGCCTCCCATTATTAGTATACATTATTTATATCAAATAAAAAAGCAGTAAATACTGCTTAATCATCATCTTTACTATTTTCTAGCTCTATATACACTGGTAAATGGTCAGAAATTTCTTTTCTTAGTATAGAAAATCTACTACTTCCATATTTTTTTAGATAATCATCAGTATAATTATATACACCATTTCTTCCAGTATATTCCTTAGAATAATTAAAAGAATAAAAAATATTATCATAAGAATTCGCTAAACTAGATTTTCCTATAGTTGTTTTATAACTTGGATCTATTGAGTAAAATATCTTGTCTTTATGTTTAAATAAATCTTTGAATGACTCGTCATAAGCAGGAAGATTAAAATCTCCTAATAAAAACACATCATTTTCCTTGGTATCCGAATTTTGAAAATAACTGTAGACTTTTGATAATTCTTTAGCCTCTTTTTGTCTATCAGACTTTTCATCACCAAAAAGAAGATGATTATTTACAAGTATAAAATCAAATTTATTAGATTTAAACATTGCCCCGTAAGGTTCTCTAATGAATTCATTATTTTTCTCAGGATAAAAACCTATAGATTTTACAAATTTAACTTTTTTATCCTTGAATATAAATGCATAGTACTCATTATATTTTTCTCCATTGCCAGCAGCATAAGGAGAAAGGTGATAAGACCATTTTTCATCAGAAACTGACTCTAACTCTTTAACTAGATTAGTTAATCCTTCTTTTTTCATTACTTCTTGCAAAGCAATAATATCAAATAGTGAAAGAATTTCGGCTGTATCATGATAATTTTTTCCATCCCAACCTAGATGCAGAGTATTAAAACTTGCTAAAATTAAAGTTTCAGAAAAAATATTGAAAATAATGGTAAAAAATAAAATATATTTACTCATAATTATCCTTTTTTAGCGGAATTGAAATAATAAATTTTGTATATAATTCATAAGTAGATTCTACATTAATCGTTCCACCGTATTTTTCTACTATATTTTTACAGCTATGAAGACCAAACCCTGACCCAGAACCATTTTCCTTTTTCGTAGAATATCCAAATTCAAATAATTTATTCAAGTTATTTTCTTTAATACCAATACCATTGTCATATAGTTCTATGAAAAAATTATTATCTTTTATGTAAGAACTAATTTTAATAAGTCCTTCTTTCATATCTTTCTCTTCAATGGCTTCATAAGAATTTTTGATAAAATTACTAATTAGCTGAATTATTTGTGCTTTATCACATAAAATCTGTGGTTTATCAGTATAAGATTTTTGCACTTTAATATTTCTTTTGATTAATGAAGAATCATAAATTTCTAAAACTTCATCAGCAATATTAGTAATATCGTTATAATCTTCAGTACCTAAAGAACCTACAAAATTTTGTTGAAGTTGAACAACTTCTTTTAAATGATAGACTTTTTTTAATAGAAATTCTATTTTATTCTTAAACTCTTGTTCAAATTCATTATGATATTCAAGTAATTTTGGAAGAATATCTTTTGCTTTATTCAAATTAGGAGATGAATTAGCTAAATCAGGTAAATTATTTAGTTCTTTTAGTATTACTGAATCTAAGAATTTTGGTAAAATGTTTTCATTACTCTCTTTCGAGGTAATAAGCTCATCAAAACTAAGACTAATTACATTAACAATATTCCCAATATTATGAATTATTCCACTAGTAACTTCAATTAATCCCTTGTTATAAGCGTCTTCTACCAATTTTTGTTGTTGATTTTTAATTTTTCCATTAGCTTCTTTTAAATGTCTAGTTTGTAAAGCTACTTCCTTTTCTAAATCTTTAGCATAATCTTGAAGTTTAATTTGTAATGTTTTTAACTCTGTTATATCTTTAAAAAATATCTGAATATATTTTTTATCAGATTTGAAAGGAACAACAGATAAAATTACAATTTTATTAGCTGAAATCAAGAAAAATTCTTCGTCTTTTCTTTCATTAGGATTGTAAATTGCTTTAGCTAAATCGAAAATTCCATCATTTTTGAAGATTAAATCTAAGTTTTTTTCATTAGGATTATCAAAAATTCTAAGAAGTTCCTCATTATAGTCTTCTACCTTTGAATTTTCAATGTTATATAAGGCAATTCCAAAAGGTGAATATTTAAATATATTTTTATATTTTCCTTCAGACAATTCTAAGCTACTTAGAGTAGTTTCCAAAACAGCATTTATTGAAATCATCTGATTATAAGCAGCTTCAAGCTCATCTTTAGTATGAATAAAATCTTCAATATTCCTTTTTTGCAAATTTTTCTCATTTTTAATTTTAGTAACTAAACGATTGAAATTTTCTTCAATTGGTTTAATAGATTTTAAATTTAAATGAAGTAAATTATCCGTATTTCCATTATTTAGTTGAAGTAGATTATCAGAAACTCTATAAATATATGTTGAAATTACTTTGAAATGTAAAATCATAGAAATCAACAGTATCAAAATGAAACCAAATTCAATTTGTAAAATAGAAATATAAATTGAACGAATACTTTTATTGAGTGCATCATAATTATATGTGATTTCAAGATAACCTATAACATTTCCATTCATAATAAGATTTAATTGTGAAGTTAAATCATCACTTTTAGGAGTAGAAGTTTCATAACTTACTTTTATGTTTTTAAATTCATCATATACTTTTATTGAAATGACTTCTTCTCTGTTGATAAAGTTTCTAGCGGCACTTTTAAGAGTATTTAAGTCATCTTGCCATAATAGTTCACTAACTAAATTTTTAATACTTAAATCAAAAATTTCTTTTTTTTCATCAACAATTATTCTTTGTTTATTAGAAAATGTAAAATATGTAAAAATGTTAAAGATAAAAAAAGCAAAAACAGTTCCTGTAAATAATTTTGACGTACATATATCTCTAATTTTCATTATTCCATCCAATCTTAATTACTTCATTAATATTATTTTTGATTAAAGTGTATAGTACTAAATTATATAACATATATTGAGAAAAATCAATACTTACAAAGAAATAAAAGATATTGACAAGTCAAAAATAATATGTTAAATTCTATTAGCAGTCAAACTAAAAGAGTGCTAACAAAAGATTGGGAGGCTAATTATGAAAGAAAAAAAACAATTTCAAACAGAAACAAAAAAATTACTTGATATGATGATTCATTCAATTTACACGCATAAGGAGATATTTTTAAGAGAACTTATATCAAATGCCAGTGATGCTATTGATAAGTTAAAATTTAATGCAATTTCAAATCCTGAATTATTAGGTGAAGATAATGAATTCTATATAGAAATTATTCCGAATAAAGAAGCAAGAACTATAACAATTAAAGATAATGGTATTGGGATGACTAGAGATGAAGTTGTTACGAATATTGGAACTATAGCAAAATCAGGATCTAAAGACTTTATGGAGAAATTTAATAAAGCTAAAGAAAATAAAGAATTGGATATAATCGGTCAATTTGGTGTAGGGTTTTACTCTAGCTTTATGCTTGCTGATAAAGTTACTTTAGTGACAAAATCAGCTAATGATGAAAAAGCTACTATTTGGGAATCAAATGGTGAAGGAGAATACTTTATTGATGAGGCAGATAAAACTTCAAGAGGTACCGAAATTACCCTACATCTAAGACAAGATGAAGAAGAAAATGATTATTCTCAATACCTAGAAGAATGGGAAATAAAATCGTTGGTAAAAAAATATTCTGATTATGTAAGATACCCTGTATCTATGAATGTTACAAAAGAAACTCCAAAAGGAGATTCTGAAGAAACAGTTACAGAGATTGTAAAAGAAACTTTAAACACAATGACGCCTATCTGGAAAAGAAACAAAAGTGATATAAGCTCTGAAGAATACAATGAATTTTATAAAGGGAAATTTCACGACTGGGTAGACCCTGTAAAAGTTATACATACATCGGTAGAAGGAAATATTGAATATACAGCACTTTTATTTATTCCAAGTAAAACTCCATTTGATTTTCATTCTAAAGAATATGAAAAAGGACTTCAATTATACACAAAAAATGTGTTTATAATGGATAAATGTAAAGAGTTAGTTCCAGACCATTTTAGATTTGTAAAAGGATTAGTTGATTCATCTGATTTTTCTTTAAATATATCAAGAGAAATTTTACAACAAAATAAAATGTTACAGAATATCTCTAATAATTTGGAGAAAAAAATAAAAAAAGAGCTTGAAACAATGCTTAAAAATGAAAGAAAAAATTATGTAGAGTTGTTTAATAATTTTGGACATGAAATAAAATATGGAATCTATAATGAATACGGTGCAAAAAAAGATTTCTTAAAAGATTTATTAATATTTGATAGTTCATTTAGTGATGATAAAACTACATTAAAAGAATATGTTGAAAGAATGAAAGAAGATCAAAAAGAAATTTATTTTGTTTCTGGAGACGATAAAAACAAATTGAAAAAACTGCCACAAATGGAAAAATTAATTGAAAAAGGTTATGAAGTTTTATTCTTTATTGATAAAATTGATGAATTTATGCTTCAAGCCCTAAAAGACTATGATGGAAAAACATTTAAATCAATAAACCAAGGAAATCTTGATTTAGATACAAATTCTGATGATAAAAAATTAATAGAAGAATTAGAAAAAGATAATAAAGAATTGTTGGACTCTATAAAAGAAGCAATAAAAGAAAATGTTAAAGATGTTAAACTTACGAATAGGTTAAAAACAAGTCCAGTTTGCTTAGTGAGTGGAGAAGGAATTTCTTTTGAAATGGAAAAAGTGATGAAAGAAATGCCGGGAGAAAATCCATTTGGCCCTGTAGTAGCTGATAGAATATTGGAAATTAATCCGAATCATCCTTTATTTGAAGCCTTAAAAAAATTACATAAAACATCACCTGATGAAATTAAAGAGTTTGGAGAATTACTATACTCACAAGCTTTATTGATTGAAGGATTTGCACTAGAAGATCCAGTTGACTTCAGTAACAAAATGGCAAATTTAATGATAAAAACTGCAAAATAAAAAGGGCTTAGCCCTTTTTTTTATAGAATAACATAAAAGTAAATATTAAATATTAAAAATAAAGTTATAACAATACCACTAATTTCACGCATATATTTATTTTTGGTAAAAAACGATAGCAAGATTCCCAAAGATATTATTATTAATGAAATAGTAATTGACCAAAAATCACTTAATTTCCATGAAAAATTTATAGGCATATATGTTTTAAAACTTAATGAATTAGTATCATTAAGAATAAGCTCTAAAGCAGAGATGCCTGAAAATTCATGTTTAAGACCTAAATTGAATTTATATTTAGTATCCAGAAATTTTAATTTTAAAGTATAAGTATTTTTTAGGTTATCGCTAGAAGCAATTATATGAACTTTAGGATTTCGAGTAATTGAAGCTTGTATTTTTGATAAAAAAGCTTGTATTTCAGGACTATCCTTGTCATTACTTTCAATAATAATATTAATTTCTTTAAGAAGGTTTTTATCGAGATGGTTATTTAATTCAACAATTTGTGAATCGATTACATCTTCAACATTTTTGTAAATAGATGGGTTAAAAATAACTTTAGCATGTAGACTAGAAATGAAAATAAAAAATATTAGTAAGTTTTTCATAGTATCCTCCAAATTTTATTATATATCAATTTTACAAGATTTTTGATAAATTTACAAGGTTATTGATAAGATATGATATATATGGTAAAATTATTTAGAAAATTGTCAGAAGTAGAAAGAAAAATGGAGGTATTATATGAAATTTCTAGGAGTGATTCCAGCAAGATATGGTTCTAGTAGATTTGAAGGAAAACCTTTAGAATTAATACATGGGAAAACTATGATTGAATGGGTTTATAAGAGAACGCTTTTATCTAATTTGGATAAAGTAGTGGTTGCTACAGATGATGAAAGAATTGAAAAAGTTGTAAAAGATTTTGGTGGAGAAGTAGTTATGACTTCAAAAAATCATGAAACTGGAACAGATAGAATTGCAGAAGTTGCAGAAAAATATTCAGATTTTGATGTAATAATAAATGTTCAGGGAGATGAACCATTAATTGAAAGTTCTATGATTAACTCATTAATGAAACCTTTCATGATGGAAACTGAGCTTAAAATGGCGACTCTTAAATATAAATTGATTAATATGGAAGATGTTGATAATACAAATATAGTAAAAGTTGTTACAGATAAAAATGACTATGCGTTGTATTTCTCTAGAAGCCCAATACCTTTCCCAAGAAATTTGGATAGAGATAGCTATTATAAACATATTGGAGTTTATGGATATAAAAGAGATTTTGTATTGGAATTCTCAAAAATGCCGCAAACTAGCCTAGAAAAATCAGAATCTCTAGAACAATTGAGAGTTTTGGAAAATGGTGATAGAATAAAAGTTATTGAGACTTCACATAAAGTTTTAGGAGTAGATACTCCAGAAGATTTGGTAAAAGTTATTCAATATATAAAAGAGAATAAGATTGAGTTAGAGTAAATTTTGATAATTTACAATTAAAGATGCAGAATTTCTGCATTTTTTTAATTAGTTTTGAAAAAAATAGAAAGATTATGATATACTCTCTAGAGGTGATTTTATGAAAAAAATCTGTATTATATTTCTCATTTTTTTATCAGCTTGTACAAATTTGCAAAAAGGAAATGAAAAAAATAGCACACATGAAAAGCAAACTAAGAATATATCAAGTTTTTATGAAGAATGGCATGGAGTTCCATATAAATATGGTGGAATAAGTAAAGATGGAGTAGACTGTTCAGGTTTTGTTAAAAATTTGTATTCACAAATATATAATATTAACTTACCACGAAATACAACTTCTCAAATGAAAGATGGAGAAAGAATTGATTACTTTGAAAGAGCGTTGGGAGATTTAGTCTTTTTTAAAACAGGCACGAATACTTACCATGTAGGTGTATATTATGAAAATGACAATTTTATTCATGCTTCTACCTCAAAAGGTGTCATGATGAGTAATTTAAATGAAAGCTATTGGCTAAACAATTTTATTGAAATTAGAAGGGTAACAAATGAAAAGTAGAAATAGAATGATTTTTTTAATTTTATCTATTATAGGAGTTTTCTTAATAGGTATAGTAGGATTTATGATTATAGAAAAAGCTAGTTTTTTTGATTCCTTATATATGACTGTAATTACAATATCATCAGTAGGTTATAGTGATATTTTAAATTTAACTCCTCTAGGAAGAGTTTTTAATATGTTTTTAATATTAGCGGGGATTTCAGTAGTTATTTATAGTTTATCTTCAATAACGACTTATTTGATAGAAGGAGAATTAAGAGAATTTATAAAAGGAGCTAAATTAAAAAAAATGATAAAAAATTTGACAGATCATAACATTATTTGTGGAAGTGGTAGTACAGCTTATAAAATAATAGAAAATTTTATAATTTCAAAAGAAAAATTTATAGTAATTGATAACGATAAAGAAAAACTTGAGTTTTTCAAACGAGAGTTTGGAGATGAGTTATTATTGATTGAGAGTAATCCAAACAGAGACGAAATCTTATTGGAAGCGGGAATAAAAAAAGCAAAAACATTAATTTCAGTTTTACCTACTGATGCAGAGAATTTGTTTGTTTCATTAAGTGCAAAATCACTTAATAATTCATGTGTAATTGTAACAAGAGCTATGGATTATAATAATGAAAGTAAGTTTCACAAGGCAGGAGCAGATTATATAATTAGTCCAAATAAGATTGCTGCTAATAGAATTTCAAATATTATTTCTAAAAAAAATATTTTTGATTATTTAGATTTAATAAGTAAAAATGATATAGATGATTTTGGAATAGAATTTATTACTGTTCCAGAAAATAGTATTTTGGTTAACAAAGAGTTGAGAGAAGCTAGAATACCTCAATTAACTGGTCTAAATGTAATAGGAATAGAAAAAAATGGGAAAATTCAAATGAATCCTTTATCTGATACAGTTATTGAGCTGAACTCTAAATTATTAGTTTTTGGGAACTCATATCAGTTAAGTAAATTAGAAGAATTAATAAATACAGCAGTATAAAAAAACTAGCAAAATCTGCTAGTTTTTTATATTCATAGGGAAAACTAAAGACGGCTTTCCATTTAATTCTTCTAAAACTTTAAATTTACTTTGAACATTATCTATATTCTCATAAAGTTTATTTCCTTTGACATAGTTGGATAAATCTAAATATTCTTTAAATTTATCAAAGTCTTTATTATATTGGACTACTTGATAATCACTTAGTTTTAAAAAACTAGCTAAACCTTCTACAGTAGCAGTTAACCCACCAATTTGATCAATAAGATTCAAATTTTTAGCAGTAAGTCCATTATAAACTTTCCCTTGAGCTAATTCTTCTATCTTATTTAAATCTATTTTTCTACCTTGAGCAACTCTAAGTTTAAATTCATCATATATACTTATCATACTATCTCTTAAAATAGAAATTTCTTCATCTGGAATTTTTTTGTTAATATCAAAACTAGTTGGAACTTTTCCTAAAGCAATATTTTCATATTTTAAACCGAGTTTTTTGTATAAAGTATCTAAATTAAAGTAAAGGGAAACAACTCCGATAGAACCTGTAATACTGTTCTCATTGGCATATATTTTATTACCTGCAACAGCGATATAATATCCTCCAGAAGCTGCAACTTCAGAAATCGAAATATAAACAGGTTTGTATTTTTTTATTTCAGTAACCTTCTGATTAATTAGTTCCGCAGCTAGAGCAGAACCTCCAGGAGAATTGATTCTAAGAATAATTCCTTTTACAGCAGAATCTTCTTTCGCTTTATTGAGTAATTCAATAACATTTTCAGGAGTTATTGCATCAGGCATTGAGCTCAAATTACTGATATCTCCCTCCAAATTTATAACAGCAATTTTGTTATCATAAGGAATTTCATCAATTGAATTATAATATTTAGTGATACCTACAGTATTTTTTATATTTTTAGTATTTAAAAAGTCTTCGTAAGAAATTTGTTTATCAATGAATTTATTAGCTAAAGCCTTTTTGCTGCTTTGGAATATATATTTCCCGCTTAAAAAATTCTCTTTAAAATTCTCTTCATCTATTTTTCTATTTTTACTAATCTCTTTTGTAAAATAGTTCATCTTATCTTGTAAAAGTGTTTGATATTGTGTTTTAAATTCATTACTTATAGAGTCTTTTACATAATTTTCACCAAAAGTTTTAAAATCTCCAATATGAATAACCTGAAACTCAACACCAAAATTATTTGCCAAATTTTTATAATAAGGAACTTTTACATTAAATCCATCAAGGACTAAGTCAGTTGAAGCAGCAGGGTTCATTTGAATACTACTTGCTACAGAACCTAGAAGATAGGAGTTTTTAGATATATATTCTCCATATGCAAAAATAAGTTTTCCAGATTTTTTAAATAATTCTAATTCTTTACTCAATTCTTCAATTTGAGAAAAAGATAAGTCTAAAAAGTCAAGTTTTAGTATAATACCAGAAACCTTATCATCAGTTTTTGCGTGTTTAATAGCTTTTATAATCTCAAAAAAAGTTAAATCCTTTTCCTTTGCAAATGGATTGAACTCAAAAGATTTATTTTCTTTTACTCCATTAGGCAAAGATAAAACTATATAAGTGTTATCAGAAACTTGAGGTTTGTTTTCCATTTTTTTATTTAAATTTATACTGACAAATGCAATTATTCCAATAACTATTCCTAAAAGAATAAGCGCAGAAAAAATTTCTTTTATAATAAATAGAAAAAATTTTCTAAAATATTTAAATATAAGCATTTCAATCTCCTTTGTTATATATATTTTAATTATTATTTGTATTTTACAATATTTTTTAAATAATAGAAACAAATTTCTTAGTAAAAATTAATCCAATATAAATATTTATGAAATTAATTCTAAAAGCTCTAAAAAAAAATGATTTTATATGATATAATTAGTTAAAAAGTTTTCAAGGAGAAATAATGTCAGTAACAGAATTAAGAAAATTAAAAAATAGTGAAATAAAAGCTTTATCTGAAGTTTTGGCTAAATCAGATTACTGCTTTGATATTATAAAAATTAAAGATATAAAGATAAATGATATAGCAAATTTTGTAAAAATTAATTTAGATTATTTTCATGTGCTTTTGGTAAATAATGAGATTAGAGGTTTTTCTTTTGCTTATAGTTTGAATAAAGCTCCAGTTAAGTATGAGTTTTTTAAGGATTATTTTTCATTTTTAAAAAAGTTATCTTTAAAATTTTCAAATAAATTTGATATTACTAATTTAAACTCAAATGATTATATTATTGATTATATATATTTTGATAAAGAGTATAAAGAGAATTTTTCAATGTTCATAAAATATTTGGAGATAGAAAAATTGAGAAACAATTCTCCTAATATGTTTACTCATTCTCATTATTTGACAGAAAAAGATAAAGGTCAAAAGATAATTAATTTTGAAAATTTAGCTCTATATAATTTAGTTCAAAAAAATTAACTATATATACTTGGAGGGTCAGTGGAAAAGATAGTTATAAATTTAATTAATCTATTTATAGTTAATAATACTTTTGCTGATTCAGGCTTAGAAATTAGTATGTTAGCTCAATTAGAAAATGCAAAGCAAACTAATGAATTATTAGCAATATTATTATTACTTTTAATATGGTTATTGTATAGATATAGAAAAAATCAATCGATAAATGAGAAGAAAAGAGAACAATTACATAATCTTGTTTATTATAATGAAATTACAGAACTTCCAAATAAAAATAAGTTTCATTTAGATGCAAAAGCTAATTTATTTTTAAATTTTAAAGGAGTATTTGTAAGTATGCTAATAGATAATATTAGTCGTCTTTATGAACAATATAATAATGAAAAAATCTCAGAAATATTAGAATATTTAGGAAAATCTTTACAAGAAGAAGAAAAAATAGAGTATATGTATCATTATGATAGTGGAGCTTTTATTTTATTTATCAATGATACAGATGATGGCGTAAAAAAGTTTTGTAAAGAATTTTCATCGGAGTTATCTCTTAGCTTAAGAGAGCCGATTTCATTATCTTTTGGATTACATGAAGTATCAAAAGAAGAGAATTTATCTGAAATTTATAGAATAACTAGAGTAGCGGCAAGGTTAGCAAAAAGATTTTCTTATGAAAAAATTCTATTTGCTAATCATGAGGAAATTGAAAAGTATCAAGAAAGTTTAAGGATAGAAGAGGATATACCTAGAGCTTTAATGGAAAATGAATTTATTCCATATTTTCAGCCTAAAGTAAATTTAATTACTAATGAGGTTGTTGGCTGTGAAGCACTGATTAGATGGAAGCATTTTAGCGGTAAAATGATATACCCTGATAGTTTTATTTCTATTGCTGAAGAAAATAATACAATTATAGATTTGGATTTAATGATTGCAGAAAAATCTATTGAAATAGTAAAATATTGGTTAGATAATAAAATGGTTTCACCAGATTTTAGATTATCGTTTAATTTATCAGCAAAAACTTTTATTAGTCCAGGAATTTTATTAAAAATTATGACAATTTTAAGTAAAAATCAATATAATCCCAAGAATTTGGAGATAGAGTTAACAGAAACTATAGTTATCTCTGATTATGATCATTTTTCTAATATAATTAAAGAACTTAATTTATTAGGAATAAATATTGCTTTAGACGATTTTACTGCAGGTTATTCTTCTACAGAATATCTTACAAATTTAAAAATTGATACAGTAAAATTAGATAGAGCTCTTATTATAGAAACAGAAAATGATAGTGAAAAAGGAATTAAAAAAAGAGGAATGTATAGAATGTTAACTCAAATGATAAATCAAATGGGGCTTAATGTTGTTTCTGAGGGATTAGATGATGAGAAACATTATAATCTTATTAAAGAAGCTGGCGTTCAAATAGGACAAGGCTATTATTTTTCTAAACCGTTGAATAAAGAAGATTTCATTGATTTTATAAATAACCATAATAAAAAATGACGATTTAATTTAATCGTCATTTTTTATTTGTAGCAAAATTTATTATTATTTCAATTCAAAAGGAGTTTCTTGATAAACGCAATAGTTTAACCAATTTGAAAACAATAAATGAGCTGATGAACGCCATTTTACAATAGGTTCTGTGCTAGTATTATTATTTTTAAAATAATTTTTGGGAATATCAATCGGAAGCCCTTTATCTAAATCTCTAAAATACTCTTTTTTTAGAGTATCTTTATCATATTCAAGATGACCACTTATAAAAACTTGTTTACCATCTCTAGAAGCAACTAGACAGACACCAGCTTCATCTGAATAAAGTAGTAAGTCAATGTTAGGGGTGGAATCAATATCTTTTTTTGATACACTTGTGTATCTTGAATGAGGAATCAAAACTTCATCATCAAAACCTCTTAAAAGTTGATTAGTTTTATTAAAAAGCTCGTGTTCAAAAACCCCAAATACTTTTTTATCAGTAGGATATTTTTTTATTCCATAATGATAATATAGTCCTGCTTGAGATCCCCAACATATATGTAAGGTAGAAGTTACATTAGTTTTAGAATATTCCATTATTTCTGATAACTCTTCCCAATAATCAACTTCTTCAAATTCTAAAGTTTCTACAGGAGCACCTGTGATTATTAATCCATCAAATGTATGTGATTTTACCTCATCAAATGTCTTATAAAAACTTTCTAAATGGTCTTCAGAAGTGTTTTTAGATTGATAAGTAGCAGTTTTTAAAAGAGTAATCTCTGTTTGAAGAGGAGAATTTCCTAGTAATCTTAAAAGTTGAGTTTCAGTTTCTACTTTATTTGGCATTAGATTAAGAATTAGTATCTTTAGGGGTCTAATATCCTGATGAACAGCTCTTGAGTCATTCATTATAAAAATATTTTCATTTTGTAAAATGCTATATGCAGGCAAATCTTTAGGTATTACTATAGGCATACTGACCTCCTTGAGAATTTTTAAGGATTATAACATAGATTCCTTATAAAATCAATAATATTAATAACTTGCATTTTTAAAAACTCTCTATTATACTTGTATGAATAGAATATTGGAAGGGAGGCTCATATGAAATCTTTTCTAGTTATACTTACAGCTACAATTGTATTTGGAAGTATTATTATATTGTTAATAGAGGGTAAAGCAGTATATAATGAGTTTTTAGCTTATAGCTTCTTCAAGCAATTAAAAAATAAGAAATTTAAAAAAGCATTTAATACAATTCATTTAATTGTTGGTAGAAGAATTAGAGCGTATTTAACTATTGAATTAGTAAAAGGATTACTTAATAAAAATAGAATAGAACAAGCATACTATGTATTTAAAAGAGTGAAAAATACTTTATTAAAAATAATAATCCTAGAATTAATAATCGATAATTGCTTGAAAAATAATGATGATGTAAAACTTGATGCTTTTATTTCAATAGCAAAAATTTATGAAAATGAAAAATTTATTGAATTGTATAAAAGAGTTATATTATATTATGAACACACTGGAAATTTGGAAAAATTGATTGAATTAGAAAATCTTGATGAGGAAGTTTTAAACTTTCAAATTGCATTATCTTATATAAAATTAGAAGCTTTTGATGAGCTTCAAAGAATAGTTTATAAAATAGGAAATGCTAAAAAAATAGGACTTTTAACTTATGAGACATTTAAATATTATAAAGAAATTAATCAAATAGGGCGTTTTGATTCTTTTTTTGAAAATTTAAAATTAGATGAAAAAACGAAGTTATTTATGTCAGAATTTATAGTAAAAATTTATATTGAGATGGGGAAATTTGATTCTGCAGAAAAGAAAATGATTGTAATGGATTTTAGGAAAAAATTAGATTATTATTTCCTAATTGCTAAAGATTTAATGGGAAAAGATGAGCAAAATTATTATATAGAAAAATGTTATGAGCTAATTAATTTTTTTGTTTTTCCATCAGAAAAAATTATTGCTTTAATAAAACTAACATATTTAACGATTAATCAGGTGAATTATAAAGAAAAAAATAAGTATTTAGATGAAGCATATTCTTTATATTTAGTAAGTAATAATGTAAGTATTGATATGACTAAAGAATTTATATTGCTTTTCCGATTATATAAAAAATATGACGTTTTTATGGATCTTTTAGAAAAAAAAGCAGAGATTTACAAAGAGGCAATTGGCTTAGAGAATATGAATTCCATAGAACCCGAATTTACAAAAAGTATAAATTCATTTTTGTGGGGAGAAGAGTTAGAAGTCTTTGAAGAATTTATGAAATCTTATAATATCGTACAACTTAAAAATGGTCAATTGAATTATGATGATTTCTTTGATCTTGTTCACCAAATCAAAAGATACGTGAGTAATGATACTTTTGAAAAGTTTAATAAAATAACTTTAAATTTATTCAACAAACCGAATACAATGTTTTTTATCAATCAACATATTAAATCTATGAAAAATTTATAAATTTAAGGGGAACTCAATGAAAAAAATATGTATATTTATTTTGATTTTACTTAGTTCGTTTGTATATGGAGTGCAGCCTATAGAAATAACATCATTTTATTATCCACCATATATGGGGAAAAACCCTGTTTCAGAGGATGGTTTACTATTTGATGTAGTAAATGCCGCATTCCAATCAGTACAAGTACCTACGATTACTAATTTAATACCTGTAAAAAGAGGGATTTATCAAGTTAAAATAAATGAGTCAATAGCTTATATTGGTATTTTAGATACTTTTGATAAAAATGTAATTAAAAATTTAGAAGTTTATCCATTAGTAGACATTAATTTTATAATGTTCTATTTGAAAGAAAAATTTCCAAAAGGAATTAGTTATAATAAATATTCCGATTTAAAACCTTATACTTTTGCAGTTCTTGCTGGAGGTATAACTGAAGTTGTAGCAAAGAACAATAATTTGAAAATTGATTCTGTTTATAATTTTGCTTCTATCTTTGAAAAAGTAAAAACGAAGAGAGTAGATGTTGGAATAGCTGTTGATTTATCTATTGATTTATGGATTAAAGATTTATATAAAGATAGTGAGTATATGTTTGCAAAAAATATAAAAAAACCATTTGTAACTAAAAGTTCTGTAATAGTATTCAATAAAACACATCCTGATTATAAAATATATAAAGAAAAATTTGAAATAGGCTTAGAAAATATAGTTAAAAATGGAGAGTTTTTAAAAATTTTGGAAAAATATTATGGAAAAGGTAAGGTCTCAAAAGAAGCTATTACATTAATTCAAAATACAATTAAATCTTTCAAATAAAAATAGGACCAAAGGTCCTATTTTATATTATTTACTTACTCTTTCAACATATTCATGAGTTCTAGTATCTATTTTTATAATTTCATTTTGATTGATAAATAAAGGAACCATTACTTCGAATCCAGTAGCAAGTCTAGCAGGTTTCATTGCTCTACCAGTAGTATCCCCTCTTAATCCAGGTTCTGTATAAACAACTTCTCTATCAACTGATGTAGGTAATTCAATCCCTACGGCTCTTCCTTCATAGAAAACTATTTCTAATTCCATGTTTTCTTCTAAATATCTTAAAGCGTCTCCTAAATCATCTTCAGTTAAATCTACTTGATCCCAAGTTACTTGATCTTGGAATGCATATGATGTACCATCAGCATAACTGAAAGCCATTTTTTTCTTTTCTAGTCTGATGTCTTCAACTTTATCAGAAGCTTTTAAAACAGTCTCTGTAGAAGCTCCAGTTAATAAATTTTTGAATTTTAATTTTACTACGGCAGAGTTTCTTCCAGATTTACTGTAATCTGCTTTTTGAACGATTAGGACATCTGAACCAATTTTGATAACTGTTCCAGCTCTTAATTCTTGTGCTATTTTCATTTAAATTTCCTCCTGATTTTGATTTGTTCTACTATCTATAAAATAAAGTAGTTTTTCAATTAAGTTACAATTTGTTACAATAAATTTTTTATAATCTTCAAAAGAAGAATGTTTTTTTGCTATAAACTCTAAAAAGCTATTTCCAAAATTATTATTCAAATTAAATTTTAGAGAAAGATCATGATAAAGATTATAATCATCTGTAAAATACTCTCTAAACCTTTCTAAGAATGCCTCTAATTTATCTATATGTAGCATTTCGTCTTGTTCATAAATATTCCATAAATATGGTTTTCCAGTTAACAAAGCTCTTATAAAAGACTCTTCACCTCTTATAAAATTAAAGTCGCTTAAGTTTATAATTATATCAAATTGATTTTGATCCATAAAAGGCATTTGATAAATTTCAATTTTATCTTTATAAGAAAAATTTAAATCCAATTTATAATCTAGTATGAATAAAACAAATTTAAATGGACTTTTTTCCAGAGTTTCAATAAATTCTTTAAAATTCCAATTATATGTAAATACATTAATGTAATAGGTATCGGTAGAATATTTTATACCAAGTTCCTTAAAAAAATTATTAAAATACGATTCCCTACTTTTCTTAATAGAATCAACTAAATTGAGATAATAATCATCTAAAATTATTCCACCGCTTTTAGCTGTAAAACCAGGCATATAGAATACTTTTTCTATATAAGGCTTTGGAGAAAATGAATTTTTGAGATGAAAATCTTCAATCCAATTTTCAGCAGATAAATACTCTAAATTTATTATTAATTTTGTATTTATATTTACTTTGTCTAAATAAGATTCTGGTATATTTACAGCAAATGCTTCAATAATAATTTCAGCAGTATCATTTATTTCAAAATTATTAAAATCAAAAAATTCTATTCCATTATGAACCTGATAGGGTAAACTTGAATTGAATCCTTTGATAATTTTCGAGACTTCATTTAATTTATTAACAAAAATCCTAACCTTATAATTTCTATTATAAAGTTCTTTTCCTAATCTATAGACTACGCCAATATCACCATAATTATCAACTATATCACAGAATAAGTCTATAGTTTTTTTCATATAAGTCCTTTGTATATAAAATATATTTTTAATAAAAAAGTATCCTATATATAATATCAGAAAATTTGTTTTTTTGCAAAGAAAAACTGCTATTTCTAGCAGTTTGGATTTTTAGGACCTCTTTTTTCATTCTTTATAAATAGTTTTTCTGTTTTCACGTCACTTCTATAGTTCAAAATCCATAAATCTAAAAATAATAACTTTTCATACATAAATTTTGAAAATTTATTTTTAAAACTCATATCATTTTTTTTCTCAGTTTTAATGAACAAAGAAACAGCAAACAATAATAAATTTAAAATTATTTGTTTTTCCAAAATTTGGTTAATTCTACTTCTTTTTTTAATAAAAAGAATGATAAGGCCAGCAACTAGAACAACTTTAAACATTGTAAACATTTTGGCCACCTCCTTGAGCAACTCTATTACACTACTATTCTACTACAAATTCAAGTTTTGAACAACTATTATTTCTGATTCTGTTATTAGGTTCATTTTTAGAAAAAGCTCCATATTTCTATTACAAATGTCATTGAGTTCATTGATAGATATACCATGGATAACAGAGAGTTTTTCTAAAACTTTATAAACATCTTTTGGCTTACTACTATTATCGTCATATTTCCAAGGTGAATCACTCTCAATTAATAAATTTTTTAATGGAATAGTTGTTACAAATTCTAGATATTCTCTATTGTGAATAATATCAACACTAACAGAAGCAAAAAAATTAGAATTAAAAATTTCTTTAGCAGTTTTTATATCACAATGAAGCCAATGAAATAAGACATTTTTAATATTATATTTTTTTAGAAGCTTAAGAGCATCTTTACTGGTACTTTGTGTAGCATGGAGTACTAAAGGTAGATTAAGCTCTTTTGCTAAAAGAATAAACTTCTCTAATAGCTCTAATCCCTTATTATATAGTTGCTCTTTTTCTTCTATATTTTTTTCTAAAATTGAAAAATATGGGAGACCAACTTCACCAATAGCATAGAGTTTATCCCTATTTTTTATAATAAGTTTTCTTATTTGTTCAAATTCCTCATAATATTCGAAATATTCAGGATGTATTCCTAAGGCTACTTTGACAGTAGAATACTTACTAGCTATATCCAAGACTTTTAATGATGATTCATAGGATATTGAAACAGCATAAATTTCAGAGACATCCTCTATTATTTTTGGTAAATCTATATTTTTAAACCAATCTATATGACAATGGGAATCAATTATTTTCATTTATAACTCCTCTTTTTTTGACTTCAAATTAGCAAGGATAAATAAAGATATAATGATAAAAGTATTTAAAGCTCCTAAAGCAGTACTTTCTGCAAAATGTCTATTACTGCTCATATCATAGTTGACTGTAGACATAGTTGGTAAAAAATCTTTAATTTGCATAGTGTAACTAATTGTAAATTCAGCAAATATAATGGCAAATATTTGAATAAATGTTCCAATAAATATATTTTTTAAAAGAGGAAACTCAATGTTGAAAAATATATTTACACTATTAGCACCATCAAGTTTACCTGCTTCAATTAAAGATTTATCAAAACTTCTTAAAGGATGATACATATATGAATACGCTATAGGTACAGTAATCATGAAATAACCTAAAATCAATATTAAAAATAAAGGAATATTGAATAAAATATTCATGTAAATAAGACAAATCCCTAAGAAAGCACTTGAGATTCCTAAAGAAGATAGCACAACATAATTTGTACTTTTACTATATTTTTTTAAGAAAAAATATACAAAAATAATTGTGAATAAAGCAGTAATTCCAGATATTATTGAGCTATTTAAGAAGGCTTTGTAAATAGGATAATTATCGTTAAACTCCCTAGTAAATAGTTTTAAAAAATATTTCACTGTAAATTTTCCAGTACTTTTATCAACAAAAGCAAAAATTATAGATATTAGAACAATAGAGTATTCAAATATTAAATATAAAACAGATATAATTTGGGTATAAATTGAAACTTTTTCCTTTTTAAGCTTGTATTCATCCTGTAATTGATGAGTTTCAGCTAATTCACTAAAATAATTTACACTAAAAAGAAGTATAAATTGTAATATTCCTAAAGCGAATGCCTTTGAAAAATTAAAGCTACTAAAAAGAGTTGTAGCTATCTCAACTTCTATTGTAG
>JAGNSM010000209.1 GCA_017988045.1 Fusobacteriaceae bacterium | reverse complement strand
TTAATTGCACCTAGATTTTATCAGGTTCTCACGCCTGGACACAGATTTTGCTGCGTTGAAATAAGATTATCCAGTAAAAAGCAGGGCGTCAAGGTCCTAATCAGTAGTTCTTATAAAAACTGAAAAAATCTAACTAAAAGGTGTCTATAAAATCGTTGGCTATTCAGGGGCTTACATCTGAATTTCGTATATGAGATTTTATGTTAAATAATAGAGTGAATGAATTCGATTTTTGATCAATTAGTATTGAGTTCTTAAATTTTATGAATGGTAAATGTTACATATTTTGTTATGATCTAGATAAGAATTTCAAAGAATTAAGTCACAATTAATCATGAATATAGAGATATGTGTACCTCCTTCATCTACGCCCAAAGATAGAGGAGATTTGCTTGAAATTTTAAGTAAAGAAATGTTGGAAATTCAAAATTATCATGTAGAAGAAGAAGTGAGGAAAGATGGTAGTGAATTAGATTTGCTATGTACTCATAATATTTCAAAAAAAAGAATTTACGTAGAATGTAAGGCTTTTCGAGATAAAAAAATTGATGGACCTATAATTAGACAGTTAATAGGTACTGTAGCTATTAGTAAATACTATGAAGGTTGGCTTATTAGTACATCAGATTTTACAAAGGATGCTAAAGGCTTAGTAGATCAATTAGAAAAAGATGAATCACAAATACTTTTTTATACGCCTAATCGAGTTCTAGACTCATTAATTAAGTCTAATACGATTTCTACCTTACCTCAGCACCATTTAGAAAGCTTTATTGATGTAGAGCAAATAGGTGAATGGATATTACTAGTTACCCCATTTGGCAGATTTTGGGCTGTTACAGTCTTAAAAGGAGGTATTCCTTCTAATGTTATTTGTTACTATGCAAAAACTGGAAAATTAGTAGAGGAACAAGAACTTTTAGATAATATAGCTTTAACTGATAGTAGTTTATCTAAATTAGATTTTTCTAAAATTATTTCTACGAAAAAAGATAACCAAATTAGTAAGATAACTAGATCCTCTATTGAGGTTGTAGAGGTACAAAGAGGTGATGATTGGAATGATTATCGTCCTGCAAGACCTCAAGATTTCGTTGGTAGAACAAAAGATATAAATGCTATTTTTGATTTTTTCAAAAAAATTCGAGAAAAAGATATTAGCACCCGAATTTTTGCTATTACTGGAAACTCAGGATTAGGTAAAAGTTCTTTAATTATTAAACTTTCAGAAAAAGCTAATAATAAACATCAAAAACAAAAGAACTTTCTTTATGCTGTTGATGTACGAGCAGCTAAATCTCCTGAATATATATATGCAGCATTACTTAAGACGTTGAAAACTGCTCAAAATAATGGTTTCGGACGACCTGATATAAATATATCAATTACCAATGTTAATCATCCTTTAGACTCCCAATCAATTGCTCAATATTTACAAAGTTTAGAGGATAGAAATCAATTAATCGTTCTTATCTTCGACCAATTTGAGGAACTTTTTTCGAAGCCAGAACTCTATGAATTATTTAATAATGCCTTAAATATTTTATTAAACGCAGCAAGTTTAAAAACTAATTTGTGTATAGGATTTGCTTGGAAGACAGATAGCACAACCCATAGTGAACATCCTGCTTACTTCTTTTGGCATAAACTTGCGGACTATCGAATAGTAAGAAAACTTACTCCTTTCTCAGATCGGGAATCAAATGCTGTTATTCATAAGTTTGAGGAAGCGATTGAACAGAAAATTCACCCTGATTTGAAACACAATATCATTGCAAGTAGCCAAGGTTATCCATGGTTACTTAAAAAACTGTGTATTCATTTACATGAAAAAATTGAAACAGGGCTAAAACAAGAAGAACTTCTAGAAAATAAATTAGATATTTCTAGCCTGTTTCATAATGATTTAAATGATTTATCACATCAAGAAATTAAGGCTTTAAGATTCATTGCACAAAAAGCACCTGTAGACGTAGTTGATACAATAGAGACTTGTGGTCAAGAAGTTATTACTAGTCTCCTCCATAAAAGATTAGTAATTAAGAGCGGAATTCGATTAAATATTTATTGGGATATTTTTAAAGAATTTATTTTAACTGAGAATGTACCCATTATTGCCTTAAGATATTTACCATCTAATGATTTTATAACTATATGGAATGTTGCTAAATTTTTATCAAGCACAAGTTTAACTATTCAAGAAATCGTTGAAAAAACAGGATTCTCTGAAGGTACTGTACAAAATATTGGTACAGATCTATTAATGTTTGGAATAGCTACGAGAGAAAATAGTCAATATACATTATCTCCTGACCTTCTATTAGAGGGTAATACTGTAGAAAACCTTTTAAATTTTATTAGAGAAAAGTTTAAAAAACATATTATAACTTTGTCACTAAAGGATCTTCCTACAGGAAATAATATTTCAATAACAGCTATTATTGATTTAATGAAAGTAATTTACTCAAGTAGTACATATGTTGATAAAACATGGCGTTCTTATGGGATAAGGTTATCTCGTTGGCTTGAAATAACTGGATTTTTACAACCTTTATCAGAACCTCAAACTTGGATATATAAAGATTTTGGGACAACGAGGAATTTGGAAAATTTAGAAAGCCGAAGAAAGACATCAACATCTAAATTTTTTATTCCTCAAATTAATCCAAAAGCTATGGTTGAATGGATTATAGAAAGTAAAGGTAAAAAAATATCACAATTAGATAAAAACAGTAAAAATACTAAAGCTATTAGTATAGCAAAGAGATTTATGCTCATTAATGATAATGAGATAATAGAAATTGATAATATAGAAAAAACTTTATATAGAGCATGTCTTAAAGAAGAAATTATCAAAGCTTCTTTATATATATATATAGAGCACTCTACCTCAGAAATGCGAGCAAAAGATCTAGGAATATTAATTACGGAAAAATATTCATTTAGATGGCAAGACACAACGATAGAACATTCGGGTAAAAAATTACTAGCATGGGCTAAATGGCTTGAAAACAACCAAAATGATTAAGTTTTTTTCGAAAGGCTATGAAATTTAAGTAATAATATTTATTTAAAATAAACAAAGGGAAAATTATTCCCTTTTTTTATGAAAATTTTTAATGATTTTTTTGTTCCAATAACATAGCTTCACGTAGAATTTTATTCATACGTGTCTGATAGCCTTTGCCTTGAGCCTTTAACCATGCGAGTACGTCAGCATCAAGACGAACAGACG
>JAGNSM010000208.1 GCA_017988045.1 Fusobacteriaceae bacterium | reverse complement strand
TCTTCATATCCAAAGTAATCTAACATTTGACTTACAGACCAAACACTAGCTAAAGGATTTGAAATTTGCTTTCCAGCAATGTCAGGAGCACTTCCATGAATAGGTTCAAACATTGAAGGATATAGTCTTTCAGGGTTAACATTGGCACCAGCAGCAAGTCCCATACCTCCAGCAATAGCAGCACCTAAGTCAGTTAAAATATCTCCAAATAAGTTAGAAGTTACAACAACTTCAAATCTTTTGGGGTCTTTTATCATAAACATTGCAGCAGCATCTACTAAATAAGAATAAGTTTTAACTTCAGGATATTCTTTCCCAATTTCTGTAAAAACTTCATCCCAGAAAACCATTGAATAGTTAAGGGCATTAGCTTTAGAGATTGAAGAAAGAGTTTTTCCTTCTTTTTTAGCAACTTCATAAGCATATCTAATTACTCTTTCTACGCCTTTTCTTGAGAATACACCAGTTTGAAGAACAACTTCGTTTTCTTTTCCTTTGAATAACCAATCACCAGCTCCAGCATATTCACCTTCAGAATTTTCTCTGATGAATAACATATCAATATCTTCTCTAGCCACATCTTTTAAAGGGCAAGGAGCTCCTTTAAGAAGTTTTACTGGTCTGATATTTATATATTGGTCAAAACCTTTTCTAATTCTTAGAAGTAAGTCCCATAAAGAAATGTGGTCAGGTACACCAGGGAAACCTACAGCTCCAAGATATATAGCATCATATTCTTTTAATTTATCCATACCATCATCGTCCATCATTTTACCATGTTCTAAATAATATTCACATCCCCACGGAAAATGAGTATATTCAACTTTAAAACTTCCATCTAACTCAGCAACTTTATCTAATACTTTAATACCTTCAGCAAGTACTTCAGGTCCAATTCCATCCCCAGCAATAACAGCAACTTTAAATGTTCTCACAAACAAACCTCCTAAAATTTAAAATTTTAATGTTTAACATATACAGGGTATATGCAAACTTTAAAAAATAATTACCCTTGTAGATGATTATACTAGTTTTTAAATAGATTGTAAATAAAAAAGATTTGATTGTACTAGTTATAATGGGTTGCTTTATTATGAAGTTATTATTTGTCACGAATGTAGACATTAATATCTCCTTCGCCAATTAAAGTTATTTTTGATTTGCCATAAAAGTTTTCTCCAACTAATTTAATCCTATAGTTACCTTTGGATAGCCCAATAACTATACCATCTTTTATATTGCCAGAAAAAACATGTGATACAATATTTTTAGGACTAATTAGGACTCCTTTAATTTTTCCCTCATTTGTTTTTGAAGAAAAATAAA
Organism: Fusobacteriaceae bacterium; assembly: GCA_017988045.1. Taxonomy (GTDB): domain Bacteria; phylum Fusobacteriota; class Fusobacteriia; order Fusobacteriales; family Fusobacteriaceae; genus JAFGUR01. Next base: position 1,917 of record JAGNSM010000208.1, on the reverse strand, counting down.
GAGTAATTTTTCCTTTGTCTATTACATCAATATTCCATATAGTTTCAGTTCCATTAAAGTTTTCATAATTAGTAATAAAACTGGATTTAGTTACAGAATCTATTACTTTAAAACTTTTTTCACTAAGTCTTCCTTTATAACTAGCGCTATCATTTAATTGAATAATAAATGAATTATTTTCAAAATTTGATTGTTTTTTTTCTCTTTTAAAATTACAAGAAGAAAAGAACATGCTAATAAATAGTATAAAAATTATTATTTTCATAATATCACTTCCAATCACTGGGATATTTAGAGTTTTTTAAAAATTGATATATACCATTGAAACTTAAAACAAAAATAATTAATATGATAGGTGTTAAAGCATTCTTATTCTGTTGAAGTTGATTAGTATAAGGTATTAATATAAAAATATAAGCATTATTAAAAAAATGTAGTATCATGGGCATAAGAAGAGATTTAGTTTTATGCGCACTATATGCAAATAACATCCCAAGCAAAGCTGTTGTTAATATTTTACCAGGATAAATGTGAAATATTCCAAAGAGTATTCCAGAAAAAATGATGGCATATTTAGGCTTCATTTTTTGCTTTAAACTACCCAAAATTAATCCTCTAAATAAAAATTCTTCGCAAATAGCTGGTGTTAATGAAAACAGTAAAAGTTGTTGCCATAATTTAGTTGCTTTGAAGAAGTTATTTATCAATTCAAGGTCTTTCATTTGGTTAGGAAATAATTTTAATTGAATATGACTGACTAATCCAATTATTATCAAGGTAGTCATCCACATGCTGATATTGTTATAAATAGTTGTGAGACTAGGAATTTCAAATTTAAACAAAATATTGGAATTGAGTTTGAAAAAACGTACAATCAGGAATACTGGAAACAAAATAAGAGTGATTTGTATTAAAAATATTCCATAAATTCCAAAGTTTTTTTGAAATAACGTCCCTAAAGTTATAAGTAATAACATAATTATTATGTATAAATAAATTATTTCAAATATTTTAAGCTGTCTATCTTCTATAATCATAATCGAGTCCTTTACATATATTAGTTGCAACTTTTTATTATTATTCTTTTAAAAGAATTACAATAAAAAGATTAAATTCCTTTAAAAAATACAAAATAATTAAAAAATGAAGCAAATTTATGCTTCACTATTTTTTCTTTTCTAAATCTTTTATCATTTCATCACGAGATTTGATTATTTCATTTAAAAGAGAATCTTGTGTTAAATTAGAGGGTTTACCAAGATTAAGTTTGTTCTCATTTATCCATTTTGAAATTAATTTTCTGTCTACGCCTGTTTCTTTAGCTAATTCATCTATAGTGATTTTTCTATCGAAATTATCCATAATGTGATTTCTAACAACTCTAAATATTTTTTCTTCTTGTTCAATCATTTCTAACAAATAATTTTTCTTATTCATAGACTTCCTTTTCTAGCTCTTGTAGAACTTTTTCATAATGAACTAATACTTCGTCAAACTTAACTAATTTGCCTTGATATTCAAAAACTTCAAGTATTTCTTCTAACATTTTGCACCTCACAGTAATGTACTTCAAATTTTATTATCGTCCTTTATAGAAAAAACTTGATTTTAAGTATATAAAATTTAGTTGACTGATTCTGTAAAAAGGAATATATTAAAATACATGATAAAAAAATTAGGAGGAAAAATGTATCTTGGAATTATTTTGTTAATAGTAGGAGTATTACTTGTTTTACCCAAAATTCCTATATTTAAAACAATTTTGGGAACAGGTTTGATTCTTATGGGGTTAAGTTTGTATCTTAATAAAGATGTTAAAGATATAGTGAATTTAAATAATATAGCTATTTTTGGTGAAAAAAAATTTGAATTTGATGAAAATCAAAATTATTATATAACAATTTTTGGAAATACAAG
>JAGNSM010000207.1 GCA_017988045.1 Fusobacteriaceae bacterium | reverse complement strand
GGAATAATAATTGAAGCCAATGAGTCTGATGACAATAGAAATATACTATATGTAGAAGGTAAAAATAGATTTAACATAGTAAAAATTGAAAATACTGATTTTATCGGAAAAGTTAGGGTAGAAGGTGGAGAGAAAACTAATTTATCTTTAGATTTAGATGCTTCTAAAAAATTAGATGATAATATTAAGATTAATGCTGGGGTAGAAGTAAAGAGTTCTTATAAACTAAAAAAAGATATAATTGATGATTTCTATTATGTAAATGATGTAGTAGATTTTGTAAATTTGAGAAATGAAAAAGTTTATAGTTTATCAGGTGGAATGACATATACAAAAGATAAAGTTTATGCAGAGGTAAATGCATCAATTAATTCTGGAGATGATTTAATTACATATGAAGCACAAGAAGTTAGCACAGGGTTAGAAAGAGCTATAGTTCCTACAAATTATGAGAAGAGTCTAGTGTGGTTAGAGACAGAACTTAACACTAGCTATACTATGGATGAAAGATTTAGAAGTGCAGCTAGCTTGAACTTGTCATCATTGACAGATATAGCGTATAATCCAAGTTTAAAAGCTTCGGTAGAAGGTATTTATACTAAAGATAAGTATGGAGGTAGATTAAAATATAATTTTAATGGAAATATGTATACAAAAAACAAAGGGAATACTGACAGAGAAAGTATTGGTTCTTATGGGACTATTGATTTATTAAATACATATACTTTTGGAAATGATTATTCAGTTAACTTTAATATAACTAATCTTTTGGATGTAAATGGGAAAAAAATGAAAGATTATGATATTAATGGAAGAGTAATTAGTGTAGGATTAGAGATAAAATATTAGAAATTTTAGGAGGAAAAATGTTAGAAATATTTAAAAGTGGTGGGCCTTTAATGTATGTTATATTATTGTTAGCAATTTTAGGACTTGCTGTTGTTTTAGATAGATTGTTTTATTTGATTATAAAAGAGAGCAAAGATATGGAAAGCATGAAAGAAGAAATTATTAAGTTGGTCAAAGAAGATAAAGTTAAAGAGGCTATAGAAATATGCGGTACTCATAAAAGTTCAGCATCAAAAGTTTTAAAAGGTGTACTTAAGGAAGTTTATTATGATGATGAAGCTGAGATAAGTTTGTTAGAAGAAAAGGCAAGAGAAATTGCTCTTGAAGAATTGCCAAAGATAGAAAAGAATATGTGGTTACTTTCAATGGCAGCTCAATTATCTCCCCTTGTAGGATTGTTAGGGACAGTAACAGGAATGATTATTGCTTTTAAAGTAATATCAGAAACTGGAACAGGTGATCCTAAAGCATTAGCGAGTGGAATAGCACAAGCTCTTATTACTACAGCTGCTGGATTAATTGTTGCAGTCCCTTCGGTGTTTTCATATAATTATTTAAACAAGAAAATTGATATGGTACTTAATAGTATAGAAAAATCAAGTGTTGAAATAATAAATGTTCTTAGAAAGAGGTAGTTATGCAAATAAGAAAAATTCAGAGAAGAGGAAAAGATTTATCTCTTGACTTAACTCCATTAATAGATTGCGTATTTTTACTTTTAATATTTTTTATGGTAGGAACTCAGCTTATTAATGATAAAACGGGATTGAAAATAGAACTTCCTAAATCTAGTGTAGTAGAATTAGCTGAAGTTCAAGACCTAGTAATATTTGTTGACCAAAGTAGAAATATAGAAGTAAGTTATGCTACTATTGAAAACAATACTAGAGTAAATGAAAAAGCAACTATGGAAAATTTAGAACTACTTTTGACAGAAAAATTAAAATTATCTGCAGAAAAAAATGTAGTTATAAAAGCTGATAAAGAGCTATCACATGGAGATGTAGTAGAAATAATGACAATATCTAAAAATGCAGGGGCTACAAGTCTTGATATTGCCACTGAAAACGAAAAATAGGTGATTAAATGGTATATGTTGAAAGAAAAAAAGATGAGTTAAGATTTGTATTGTTTCTTTTGATTTCTGTTGTTATAAATTTAATGTTATTTCTTATTCCTAGTTGTAACAAGACTCTTGAAAATAAAGAATTAAAGTATGAGAGTTTTAAGACTGGATTAATAAGTATAACAGATACAAATATAATTGAGTATAAAAAAGAAGTAACAAGTGAGTTAGGCTCAATAAATCAAAGTTCAGAACAATATGTAAGAACAGAGGAAAAAAAAGAGATAACAGCAAATGAAACTATTAAAACAAAAGTAGGAACAACTAAATCAAATTCGCAAACAAGCGAGAAGAAAACACTGACTAATTTGAGTGGACCTACAAGAGAAGATAATGGAATAGAAGGTTTAGTTCTTGCAACAAATACATCAAAATCCCTTAGAGAAAAACAAGAGGGTGTTTATGAAGGAGTTTCCAAAGGAAGTTCTGGGACACTTAGTTCAAAAAATACAAACCTTAAAGGGATTGAAATAGGTAGTGGGAATTTGAAAGAAGGAACTAAAGCATTACAAACTGGAAATTATGATAAAACTACTGTTGGAATAGATAAGAATAATAGTTCAATAAATTCTAATGATGTAGGTAAAGTTCTAGTAGATGCAAAAGGTATAAATAATTCGATTCCAAAGAATATTTCAGCAAATGTTATAGATGTATCAGGAGGAAGAGTAGTATGGAGGAAATATATCACTCCAGATTATCCTGATGAAGCCCAAAAAAATGGATGGGCTGGAGATGTAGAAGTAGAGTTTGTAGTTAAAAGTGGAAAAACTAGCTATTTGGGAATAGTTGGTAAAAGTGGCTACTCTGTAATTGATAAATCAGTAGATAAGGTAGCTAAAAATTGGCTTTTAGCAATAGAAAAAAATGGATTATCTGTTGATGGAAAAGTTAAAGTTAAAGTTAAATTTGATTTTTAGGAAAAGAGAATTATGAAGATATTAGGATTGTTACCAAATAAAAGAGAAGAAAAAGAAATTAGAAGAGTTATAGAAAATATAACTCTTCTTGACAATTACACAGAACTTTTTGAAAAATTGAAATCAGATTATTTTAATATTCTTTTACTTTGGACAGATGAAATTAAAGAAGAACTATTATTGGAACTGATTTTCAGAGCAAAAGAAATAAATAAAGAACTTTTGGTTTATGTGCTTGGAGAAAAAGCTAGTATACAATTAGTTGCTGGTTCTATTTCAGCAGGAGCAAAAGATTATATACTTAAACCTTATGATGTTCAAAAATTAATTTTTACTTTAGAAAGAGATTTGAAAAAAAATCAAA
>JAGNSM010000206.1 GCA_017988045.1 Fusobacteriaceae bacterium | reverse complement strand
CCTGTAGATGCTCCTATTGCTACTACTTTATTTGTAGTTTTTATCATTGAATTATTTTTTTTAATTTTCTTATCTATACTTTTTTTCTGCAGTTTTGGAAAAATTTTTACTTTTGCTGCAGCCCTAATTTTATCAATAAGTTGCTCTTTCATTTCAATAATACTATAGGAAGCCCCTGGCTTTTTTAACACTTCTAAAGCTCCTAACTCCATTGCTCTTAATGCAACTTCACCTCCACTATCCCCAAGCGATGAAACAATAATCACTGGCATTGGATAATGTGTCATTAATTTTTCCAAAAAAGTCAAACCATCCATTTTAGGCATTTCAATATCTAATAACAAAACGTCTGGTTTAAACTGAACTATCATATCTCTTCCTATAAATGGATTAGCAGCTGTCCCTACTACTGTTATATCTATAGTAGAGTTAATAGTTTCAGCAAGCACTTTTCTTACTAAAGCTGAATCATCTATAATTAACACTTTAATTTTATTCATAAAATCACTTCCTAACTACATAATTCATTTCGTTTATTGTGTTAAGGTTATTTTTATTTCACCACTATCAGTATTAAAAATTACTTTTCTTGATTTTTCCATGCCGACATCAATAGTTTTAATTTTTATATTATTCTTTTTTAAAAATTCTAAAGCATATTCAGAATTTTCTTTTCCAATTTTATCTGATAGTTTTGGATTTTTCCCACCACCTATTACGTGAGCTTCAATATCTTTTTTCTGAGCCCCTTTATCTATAATTAATTTTAGCGCAAAGGGTAATGCGACAGAACCAGTAAATCCTTTCATTTCATTTTCTCTATGAAAAGCATAAATATAATGTGTCATAATTCCTATTTTTTTTTTATTGTCAAATAAACACACTGATACACAAGACCCTAATACAGTTTCTAGTATATGTCCTTCTGAACTAAAAAATATATAGCCTGGTTTTAAATAATATTTTTTATTCATAACAGTACCTCATTTTGATTTTAATTTAGGCATATATCTTAAAATTATATACCTTACATTTCTTTCAATTCCTCTTTAAATATTAATTATTACTTATTTTTTTTATAACTACTCACACTTAACAAAATAAACAAAATCAAACTTTTATAAGAATAGCATATACGGGAGATTATTCTGTGGATTCAGTTTATGTACCTCGATAGTTATTTTTATGTTTATGCCTATTTTAGTATTTTAATTTTGGGATTTATCAATAGTTGTATAGTTAAAAATAATACTCTTAAGTAAAAAAGAGTGTTTTTAAACACTCATTTTTTCATATACACTGTAGGCTGTACATAATGCAAACTATGATTTATATGACTAAAACTTTCAGAATGTCCTATAAATAGGATTCCACCTTTTGTTAAATATTGATGGAATTTTTTTGCTAACTCCTCATGAAAATGATTATCAAAATAAATCATTACATTTCTGCAAAATATAATGTCAAAATTACTTTTAAATGGAAAATTTTCTTTTAAATTAAAGCTTCTAAAAGTAATAGTTTTCTTAATTTCTGGAATTACTTCATAGTTTTTTCCTTTTTTTGTAAAATATTTATTTAAAAATATTGGCGGAACTTGTTCTTTTACAATTTCTTTATACTCACCTTTAATGGCCTGTTCTAGAACTCTTTCACTTATATCTGTTGCCAATATTTTTATTGTAATATCAGGTGGTAAATACTCTTTTAATATCATTGCTATTGTATACGGCTCTTCTCCTGTCGAACATGCTGAACTCCATACTCTGATTTCTTTATGTATATTAATTCTTGGATTATTCTTAATTATATTATTCATGTTATCTCTAATATAATTAAAATGATTAATCTCTCTAAAAAAATCAGTTTTATTAATTGTAATTTCATTTAAAAATTGGGTTAGGTGTCTTTTTTCTTTTGGATTATTAAGAAGAACATAATACTCTTCTATTGAGTTTACTCCTGCACTCTTTATTAATTTTGAAATTTTCACTTCAAAAATGTTCATTTTATTTTCTGAAATCTTTATTCCAAAATTATCATAAATATAATCAGCCAAAAGATAAAATTCGCTATGTTTCATATAAATTTAAAAATCCGTACTATCTTCATTTAAAGGAATAATGTTTTCAGGAGAAAACTCTTTTGAACTAGATTTATTCATTTTAGAATGACTTTTAGTAGCTCTTGCATGGGCTTTCTCATGCCTCTCTTCTATTTTATGACTGCTCATTTTCATATTACTTCTACCTGCTGCTTTTTCTCCTTCTACCATTACGATTAGATTTGTTACAATTTCCATCAAACTTTCTGCTTGTGCACTTAACTCTTCTGACGATGAAGCACTTTCTTCTGCGCCACTTGCTATACTTTGAGTTACTTGTTCCATTTGATTAACAGCCTTATTAATTTGGAATATCCCTTGTGCTTGTTCTTGACTGGCTGTTGTTATTTCATTCATTATTTCATTAACTTTTTTTGATTGATTTCTGATTTCATCTAAAGAATGAGCTACTTTTTCTGCTATTTCAGCTCCTCTATCAGCTCTAGAAATACTTGTTTCAATCATATCAGCAGTATCTTTTGCAGCCTGTGCTGATCTTTGAGCTAGGTTTCTAACTTCTTCAGCTACAACTGCAAATCCCATTCCTGCTTCTCCTGCACCTGCTGCTTCTACGGCAGCATTAAGAGCAAGTATATTTGTTTGGAATGCTATGTCATCAATAACTTTAATAATTTTTGAAATTTGTGAAGAAGATTCTTTAATTTCACTCATAGCCTTCATCATTTCTTCCATTTCCTTATTTCCTTTATCTGCTGATTCTTTTGCATTATTAGATAAAGTAGAAGCTTGTTTAGTATTTTCTGTATTTTGTTGTACCATAGATGAAGTTTCATCAAGGGTAGAAGAGGTTTCTTCTATAGCAGCAGCTTGCTCGCTACTTCCTTCTGCTAAACTTTGGCTTGCACTCGACAATTGTTCTGAAGCTTGGAATACTTGTTCTGCTCCTGTTTTTAGGTTATTTACTATTTGATTAATTGATTTTGTTATAGAGCTTACAATGATTATTGATAAAGCTACTCCTAGTATTACAGCTACTATAAGGCCTATTACCATAATAACTGTAGATGCTTTTAGAGAAATATTTGTAGATTTTGCTATAGTTTCAGTATTAGTCAAACCAATCACTTTTATTTTATCAAGAGCTTCCAACATTTCATTAAACTTTACAGCTCTAATCTTTTCTAATTCTGCCTTAGCATTCCACGTTGATAAGAAACTTGTCATT
>JAGNSM010000205.1 GCA_017988045.1 Fusobacteriaceae bacterium | reverse complement strand
GTTGTGGCAGGAGATTTCTTAGCAGCATGGGAAAGAGCTTTAAACCCTAAAGTAGCTTCAGAATACTCGTATATCATGTATTCAATAAAAGGAGCAGAAGACTATAACCAAGGGAAATCAACAGATTTTTCTACAGTAGGAGTAAAAGCTCCTGATGATTATACTTTAGTTGTAGAACTTAAAGAACCTGTAGCATATTTTGCGTCACTAGTATCGTTCTATACTTTTGCTCCTCAAAATCAGAAATTCTTTGAAGAACATAAAGATTCTTATGCAACTTCATCTGAAACTTTTATGGGAAATGGTCCATATAAACTAGTTTCATGGGATTTTGAAAATAAAATTGTTTTAGAAAAAGTTGATACATACTGGAATAAAGATAGTATAAAAATAGATACTATTGAAATGGCAATGATTAATGATACATCAGCTTCATTAAAAGCATATCAAAATGATGAATTGGATTGGTCATTATTACCAGCAGAAGAGATAGCAAAACACAAAGCTTCTCCTGAATTTGTATCGTGGGAAGATGGTTCAACATGGTATTTCCAATTTAATACTTCTAAAAAAATATTTTCAAATAAGAAAATTAGGAAAGCAATATCAATGGCTATTGATAGACAAACTTTAGTAGATAAAGTAAAAAATGGTGGAGGTTCTGTTGCAGAGTCATTTGTTCCAGGAATAATCCCAGGGAAAAAAGGAACATTTAGAGAAGACTATCCTCAATCAGCTTATGGAGTTGGATTTAATCCAGAAGGTGCTAAAAAACTTTTTGCTGAAGGGTTAGCTGAACTTGGAATGAAAGCTTCAGATGTTGGGAAAATTACATTATTAACTCAAAATAATGATGTTGCAACAAAAGAATCTCAATTTTATCAAGAACAATTAAAAGTTAATTTAGGACTAGATATACAATTAGAACCTGTTACTTTCCAAATCAGAATCCAAAGAACTACAGCAAAAGATTTTGATGTTGTTTTATCAGGATGGGGACCAGATTATAATGACCCTATGACTTTCTTAGATTTATGGCTATCTACATCTGGACAAAATAATACTAGCTGGGCAAGTACTCAGTATGATAGTATAATTAACGCAGCTAAAGCAGAAGTAGACCCAGCAAAAAGAATGGATTTATTAGCAAGTGCTGAAAAATTCTTGATGGAAGAAATGCCAATAGTTCCAACTTTCTATAGGAAAAGAGCCGCTCTTATTAAACCGCACCTTAAAAATGTTGTTGATAGAGCATTGAGTCCTGATACAGATTTTAGATTTGCAGATATTCAAAAATAGATAATTTATGTTAAAAAATATATTGAAAGGGACAGATTGAATATTTTCAAACTGTCCTTTTATTATTGTTGGAGAATTATTAAGTTAACAAATTCGTATGAATATTTTGTATGATTCCCTTGATTATGTTATAATAAAAAGAATAAAATAGAGAGTTTGATATTAATTTAAGGAGAAGATTATGTTCGGGATTATTAATTACAAGTTGTTTATACTTTCAGGAATTTTACTAAATATTACACCAGGTGCAGATACTTTATACATTTTGGGAAGAGGAATTTCCCAAGGGAGAAAATCAGCTATAATATCTGCTCTAGGAATTTCTGCAGGATGCTTGGTTCATACAATATTAGCTGCTTTTGGACTATCAGCTATTTTAGAAAAATCAATATTTGCTTTTAATATTGTTAAGTGGATAGGAGCTTTGTATTTGATTTATTTGGGTATAAAATCATTTAAAACAAAGGAAATCGTATTTGAAAATGTTGAGAACACTCAGGTAATAAGTTCTAAAAAAATATTCTTAGAAGGAGTAGTAACTAATGTTTTAAATCCAAAAGTTGCATTATTTTTTTTATCTTTCTTACCTCAATTTATTTCTACAAATAATAATTATGGATTTATCCCATTTTTAATTTTAGGATTTACATTTATTATAACAGGAACTTTATGGGGATTAATTCTATCATTCTCTTCAAGTATTATGACAAATGCTATGAAAAAGAATAGAAACATTTCATCTAAACTTAATAAAATAACAGGAATCGTTTTTATTACCTTAGGAATTAAATTATTAAATACTCATAATAAATAATTGTAGTTGTACGATGAAGGAAATTACTATTGAAATAGGAGGAGTTATGAAAAAAATCGGTTATGTAGTATTCTTATATTTGTTTTTAAACTTATCTATTTTTTCAAAGGAAGTGGAAAAGAACTATATTTATAAAGAGGGCGTTCCCACAAAAATAAGTTCTGAAATGGTTTTAACCCAAGTAGAATATATTGATTATAACGGAAATGATACTAAAGGATTAATAGTTGTAAATAGAAAAATTGCAGAGGAAGTAATTGAAATATTTCGTGAAATAAAAGAAGCTGGATTTCAAATTGAGAAAATGATTCCAATATCAGAATATGATTGGGATGATGATAAATCTATGGAAGATAATAATACCTCAGGATATAATTATAGATTTGTTGCAAATACCCAAAAGCTTTCAAATCACTCATATGGAATGGCTATAGATATAAATCCAAGATATAATCCCATGATAGTAAAAGATAGAATATCTCCTTCAAATGGGAGCTATTCTATTGAAAATAAAGGAACTATAACTGCTGATTCAGAAGTGGTAAAAATATTAAAAAAAAGAGGTTGGAAATGGGGCGGAGATTATAAGTCACTTAAAGATTATCAGCATTTTGACAAGATATTAAAGTGATTTTTTAGTTTTTAATTTAAAAATCAATTATGTGACTACAACTTATGTAAATATAAAATACTATTGTCCAGTTTAAATTTAACCCAAATAAATAAAATGTTGTATTACTAGTTATTTTAAAAAAAGTCTTATGATATATTCATAATATATCATAGGACTTTTTAATTAGTTTTATTTATGAAACCTAATCCTATATTTATCAAATACTTTACTCTCTCTTATTTCTACGTCTATTTTTATTAAAATATTTGTAATTATAATATGCATTTATAATTTCAAAAGATAAATAAAAAATAGTTCCAAACAAGAAAATTGAGATTATTGATTTAAGCAATTCACTTTTATTATTTTTAATTGTTTCTTTAAAACTTTTACCATAAAAAAAAACTAACTTTATTACGAAAATCATATTAAAACTAAAATATATTAATAAGAATTTAATGATATCCAAAACTCCTCCTAAATAATTAAAATGTATACCTAGTGATAATATAAATAAAAGAGTTCATAATTCTAATAATAGTAACCTTTTATTTATTTTACCTTAATTATATTCCAAAT
>JAGNSM010000015.1 GCA_017988045.1 Fusobacteriaceae bacterium | reverse complement strand
TCCTACAACTGTTTTATTGTTATAATACTCATTAAAATCATTTTGAAAAAGAAGCGAATTTGTCGTTTCAAATTCATAAAAATTTCTCTTGCTTTCAAATTTAATTTTATCTTTAAATTTTCCTCTTATTATGATATTTATATAATTTTCAATTTCTATTTTATTTTTTTTCATAATAGTATTAATAAATCCCATCTTTACAAATCCATAAATAATATAAGATGCAACTGTAGGTGTAAGTATTAATTCTAAATTTGTTGTTTTTAGAGAAACACCGATGTTATTAAGATATATATATATTCCAGAAATTACGCATAAAAAATATAAAAAATTAAAAACTAAAATCATAATAGACTTTTTTCTATTAAGAATTTTTAAATCTTCAAATTGTTCAAGAAATTCTTTATCCATTTTGTCTCCCCTTAGAAGTTATTTTTCTGATATAACTATAACTTATTTTTCTAATAAAATAAAGTTCTAATAAAAATTATTAATTTTAAAAATTCTTGTAATTATCATAAATTAAAGATTTTAAAATATGAATTATTTATTGACACTTTGGACACTAGAGAAGAGGTTTTCACTGGATAGCTCGAAATTTTTGCTATATCTGGAGATTTCTATTTTTATATTACATTAAATATAATAAAATCAATTTTTTCATTTATAAAACAAGGGCAGACACAAAGGTCTGCCCTAAAATATATACTAATTTCTAATTATTCCTAAAAATCACAATTTTTTGGAGTTCTTGGGAATGGAATTACGTCTCTAATATTAGAGATTCCAGTAATGTACATTATAATTCTTTCAAATCCAAGTCCGTACCCTGAATGAGGGAAACTTCCATATTTTCTAAGGTCAGTATAGAATGTATAATCCTCATGTTTAAGACCTACTTCGTCCATTCTTTCTAGTAATAATTCAAGATTATCTTCTCTTTGAGAACCTCCGATTATTTCTCCAATTCCTGGAGCTAATAAATCCATTGCTCTAACAGTTTTGTTATCAGGATTAAGCTTCATGTAGAATGATTTAATTTCTTTTGGATAATCAGTTACAAATACAGGTTTTTTGAAATGTTCCTCTGCAAGGTATCTTTCATGTTCTGTTTGTAAGTCAATTCCCCATTCAACTTTGTAATCAAACTCTTTACCGCAAGCTTTTAAAATTTCTATAGCTTCAGTATAAGTTACTCTTCCAAATCCTGAATTTACTACGTTATCAAGTTTTGAATCAAGTCCTTTTTCGATAAATTGATTAAAGAATTCCATCTCTTCAGGAGCATTTTCTCTAACATATTTTATAATAAATTTAACCATATCTTCAGCCAAATCCATATTTGCATCAAGGTTAGCAAAAGCTATTTCAGGTTCTATCATCCAAAACTCTGCTGCATGTCTTGTCGTATTTGAATTTTCTGCTCTAAATGTAGGTCCAAAAGTATAGATATTTCTAAAAGCCGAACAATAAGTTTCTCCATTTAATTGTCCACTTACTGTTAAGTTAGTTTCTTTTGCAAAGAAATCTTCTTTAAAATCAATAGCTCCAGTATCTGTTTTAGGAATATTGTTTAGGTCAAGAGTTGTTAGTCTAAACATTTCTCCAGCACCTTCACAGTCACTTCCAGTTATTATTGGAGTATGAACATAAACAAATCCAGACTCTTGGAAGAATTTATGAATAGCATAAGCTACAAGACTTCTAACTCTGAATACAGCAGAAAATGTATTTGTTCTTGGTCTTAAATGAGCAATTTCTCTTAAAAATTCCATAGAATGTCTTTTGTTTTGTAATGGATAATCAAGGTCAGCTTTTTGGAAAACTTCTATTGAAATCGCTTTTACTTCAAAAGTTTGTCCTGCTCCTTGAGATTCTACTACCAAACCTTTTATTATCAAAGATGAAGCTATTGAAACTCTGCTTATTTCATCAAAGTTAGCTAAAGTTTCATCAAATACTATTTGTACTCCTTTAAAGAAACTTCCGTCATTAATTTCAATAAATCCAAATCCTTTTGAAACTCTTATTTTTCTAACCCAACCAGAGATTTCAATTTCTTTTCCCATGAACACTGATGTTTCTCTGTAAAGTTTTTTTACTAATGCTTTTTCCATTGTTCCTCCTAGTTTATTGATTTACTGTCGTTTTCGTCTACTATTTTGATGTTATCTAAATGGTCCTTAACTTGTGCTTTAAATTGGGCAAGATACATTTTTCTAAATTTATCTCTTTCTGCTGTTTCTTCTTCTGTTAATGCTCTTTCTTTTATAAGTTTTGCATAATAATTAACATTTTTTATAATTTCTTGCATATCCATTAAATTTCCTCCTACACTATAATTCATAAAATCTTCTCTAAATTCAATAAAAAAAGCCCTTCACCGTATTTAGTGAAGGGCATAATTATTTTAATTATCCACATTTTACTAAAGTACGGACTTTTGTCGATACCTCGTTAATCTTACGCGTTAACTTTACGTTTAAGCCTACTAAGAGATTCTTTTCGGTTAACTGCTCCAAGGTGTTCTTCATTAAAGGCTTCATTGCTAGACTCTCACCGTCACTAGCTCGCTCAAAATTACTTCCTAAAATTACTCTCCTCATCATGGCATTTACATAACAAATATTTTTTTACATTATAACTTTTGCAGTCTTTTATGTCAAGTAAAACATGGTAATCTTAACTTTTAGATTTTATTTGTAAGAAATAAAAAAGAGATATTTTTCATATCTCTAGGTTATTATAAACTTATTGTTTATCTTGTGGAGGTGGTCCAGGTGGTAATAGATAACTATCAATATTTTTTTCATAAATCCCATATTGTTTGCTGTCCAAAATTGCTTTTACTTTTGTATTAAGCTCTTTTTTCATATTATCCATTCCATTCTTAGGTGGTTCAGACCCTTTTTCAAGTTTATTTTTTCTCATTGATTCATCAAAATCATTAAGAATAACCTCCATTTTTTTCTTTTGGTCTGCATTTAAATTTAATTTAGCATAAAAATCTTCTTTGCTCAGTTTCTTTTGATTTTGAGTCATTTCCATTCCATTTTTTTCAAAGCCTTGATTATTATTTGTTTCTGCAAATGATGTTAAAGACATTGTAAGTAAAGCCATAAATAAAATTTTAGATTTTGTTCTCATTTTAATCCTCCATTGTTAATTGATTCTGGAGTGATTATAATGGTTATTTGTGACAGTTTCATGGCATATTAAATTTTAATTTCTAGATTTCAAATATTTTTTAAAAGCCTTTGCAATTCCTTCATTATTAACTGTATCTGTTATATAATCTGCACTTTCTTTAACTTTATCAGAAGCATTTCCCATTGCAATTCCGTGTCCCACAAGTTGTAACATCTCAATATCATTTGCGCCGTCACCATATGCATAGGTATTTGACTTGTGAATTTTCAGATGTTTATAAAGATACTCACAGGCAGTCCCTTTAGAAAAGCCTTCAAGATGAACATCCATTCTGATATCAATGTCATCACCATAGGCATTTATAGCCCAATTTTTAGGGAGTTTATCTTTCGCTGCAAACATATCTTTAGCATTTCCGAAAACTGCCGCAATAGAATTTGCTTGAATTTCCCCTTCACTTTCAGACACTAGTGGAATATCTGTTAAATCATCTGTTCCTGAATAAATTTTATTATGCATTTTTAAATATTGGTCAGTGTGAGAGCTTACCCAGTTTCCTTGATACCCTCCTAAAGCACAATGTCCATTATGCTCGCTATATATTTGCAATTGCATTTTTATCTCTTCGTCAGAAAATATATTATTAATTAAAACCTCATTATGAAACTCAATATAGTGTCCGTCACTACAGATATATCCGTCAAAGTCAATATCTCTAACGCTATCGGGTATTTGAGTTCTTGCAGTTGCAACTACGATATAATTCCCTTGTTCTTGAAAAGCTTTCAATACTCTTTTTGTTTCTTCTGACGGATGAAGCATTCCATCGGGTACATTTACCATTGTTCCGTCAATATCGAAAAATGCAATTTTTTTCATATGATATAGTTCCTCCAATGTATTTCTAATTTTTTTATCTAAATATCCTAAGTACTATTTCATACTATTTCTATTTCTTGATTATCATTCAATACCTTTACATTTTTACCAAACATTTCAAATTTTTTAGGATAATTCGTATGAATTGGAATAATCATTTTTGGATTAATTTCTTTTATAAACTTCATTATAAAATTGTTATTAGCATGACCACTTGTATGAATTTTTATAAACTCTAATTTATGCCTTTCGAGAAATTGTAAAAGAGCTGTTGATTTTTCCAAATATCCTTCCCACATTGAGTAAATAAAAGTTCCATTTTCAATACCTTTGATATTTCCAATTTCTTCAAGCATAGAATTTTTTACTATCATCATTATATTGTCTTTATTGGTTTCAATTTCTTCCTTAGTTATTTTAAATTTTGAAAATTTTAATATATTATCCTTTTTCCCTTCTAATTCAAGTTTTCTGCATAATTTTTGTGTAAAAATCACTTTTATGTTTTTAAAATTACTTGATGGATATGGTATTTTTGCGTATTTGCTCAAGGTTGCGAGAATATTTGCGGTATAAATATCAACTACCAATATTTTTTTCATTTTAGATGTTGCCTTATAAATAGAAACTATCCTATCTATATTTTGAGAACCCAACATAATTAAGTTAATACCAATTTTGTTTTTTACTTTCTCAATTATTTCATTTTCAATATTTTCTTCTGTATTTATTTTTTCTTGAATTCTGTTAATATTGGTTCCTTCTATAATAACTGCATCAATATGCTTTGATAATCTTCCAGTAATTTTATCTGTTAGTTTACCTTTTCTTCCATGATTTCTAAAATCTCCTGTATAAAGAATTTTTTTTCCATCAGCTTCTATAAAAAAACAATACGAATCAAAAGCCGAATGGTCTATAAGAAAAGGAGTTACCTTAATACTTCCTATTAGTATCGGATTTTCTGCTTTTAGAATTTGATAATTATTTATAGAGCATTTATCTTTCATAAATAAATTTGAAATTTCAATCAAATCTTTTGATGCCTCGCCAATAAAAATATGAATTTCCTTACTAATATTTCCTAACAATCCATAATGGTCTAAATGTGAGTGCGAAATGAAAATAGCATTAACTTTCTTTTGGGGAAAAGTACTACTATATAATCCTTCGACTTTTGGTAAAATATCGTCACTGTCGATTTCGGCAACGTTTAGAGGAATTCCTATATCTATGATTATTCTTGTATTCCTATTTTGTATTTCAACACAGGAGCCTCCAATTTCATGAGTTCCTCTATATATTTTTATTCTCATATTTTCTCCCAATAAATATTACTAATTTTAGGTTCATAATTTTTATTATCACCTTTTTGCATTTTAAAATTTTCATCACAAGTATAATATATATCATACGAAATATTAAACTTGTCGCTGATTCTTTTTAAAAGTGCATGTAAGTCATTTATATCAGTTTTTTTCTCCCCAATCCAATAATCAAAATAATTTTTATTTGCAACAAAAATCAATCCAGTTTTATTCAATGGAATATATTTATTCCAAGAAAACTGATTTGAATCAATTGGCATTTTCTTGTGATAAACTTTATATTTATCTAAAATTACATAATTTTGTGTTAACAAATAATAATATACTGCCAATTCAAAAATCCCATAATAAGGACTATCTGTTTCAGATGAATTCCTATACTTTAATTCTGCCAAAATTAATTTATCTTCACTTTTTCCAAGTAAATCGGCACAATTTCTTCTACTTTTTTTACTAAGTGTTACAGGGATTTCTAAATCTAGCCACTCAATAACTTCTTTTGTATCACTTAAAATAGTTTGTTCCTTATTAAAAATTGCTCGTTGAAGAGCTGGTTCTCCAGTATGTGAAATTAATTTTAAATTTGGAATTCCAGGAGTAGATTTATAATCTCCTCCTATTTTTTCTTCGTCAGAAATTATTGCAATAATTTTTTTTATATCTTTATCCTTTGGAGCATATTCATTAAGTAAACTTTTTAAGAACTCTTTTGTATTCATAATATTCCCTCCTATTTTTTCTCCTTAACATCTTACCACCCACAACTATAATTCTCAATAAAAATATTAACAAAAAATAAAATCCTGCAATCAAAACCAACACACCAGTTTTAATCACAAGATTCTTTAATTCGTAACTATTAATTCTTATTTCTTAACTGCCCTTATTTCCCACTATCTCCATAGTTACTTAATACTCTCGCACTTGGGTCGTTAACTTTACACCCTTCCCAAGTTTGGTTTGGTAACCAGAAATCTTCTATAAGTTCTGCTCTATCTCCACAATGTTTAGTGAATAAATCTCTGTATAACAAAGATTCTTTTGTATAAGGAGTTCTATAAGCATATTTTTCTTTTGCTTTCGCCAAATCCTCATCAGAGTAAGTTTCTTCAGCATATTCTTTAATATAATCAACTAAAGAATGTCCTACAGCATCGCTAAATGCTGCTTTTTCTCTATAAAGTATGCTGTCTGGTAAGTATCCCATTCCTTCAAAAGCTTTTCTTAAAAGGTATTTCCCTTGTCCATAAACATTCATTTTTTTAGCAGGGTTAATGTTCATTACATATTCAACAAAAGCTAAATCTCCAAAAGGAACTCTTGCTTCAAGAGAGTTTCCAGCCATACATCTGTCAGCTCTTAAAACATCGTACATATATAATTCTCTAAGTCTTTTTGCAGCTTCCTCTTGGAAAGCTTCTGGCGTTGGAGCAAAATCAGTATATTTGTATCCGAATATTTCATCACTGATTTCTCCAGTTAAGATAACTTTTAAATCAGTATTTTCTCTAATGTATTTGCATAAAAGGTACATTCCAACACTGGCTCTTACTGTTGTAATATCCCAAGTTTCAAGTTGTTTAACAACTGCGTCAAGAGAACCTAAAACATCTTCTTTAGTCATAATTACTTCTGTATGTTCAGTTCCTAAGAAATCTGCAACTTCTTTAGCATATTTCAAATCTATTGGATCTTTTACCATTCCAATTGCAAAAGTTCTGATTGGTTTTTCTTGTGCTCTTTGAGCTACAGCACATACAAGACTTGAGTCAAGTCCTCCACTTAAAAGGAATCCTACTGGAGCATCAGAATCTAATCTTTTAGTAATTCCATCTTCAAGTCTAGTTCTGATTCCTTCTACTATTTCATCAACAGTTCCATCTACTACACCAGTAGTTACTGTCATATCTCTGTAGCAAGTAAACTCTCCATCACAGTAGTAATGCCCTGGTGGGAAAGGTTTTACATCATCACAAAGGTCTATTAATGCTTTAGCTTCACTGGCAAAAGCTATTTGGTCACTTCCGCTTAAATATCCGTAGAATAATGGTCTTATTCCAATAGGGTCTCTTCCTGCAATAAGCTTTCCTTTTTCTGCATCATACATTACAAGAGCAAACTCTGCGTCTAGCTCTCTAAAGAAATCTAATCCCATTTCTTTATAAAGTGGTAATAAAATTTCACAGTCACTTCCTGAATGGAAATCATATTTTGATTTTAATTCTTCTTTATGAGTTCTAAAGTTATATATTTCCCCATTACATATAACAAGACTTTCTCCTAAGCTAAATGGTTGCATTCCATTATGGCTAAGATCCATAATAGATAATCTATGGAATATCCATTTCCCATATTTGTCTAAAACATTAGTTTCATCTGGTCCTCTATGAACAATACTGTCCATACTTTTTTGAAGTTTTTCCATACATACTTTTTCATCTGTTACAAATAAAAATCCACACATAACTTTAACCTCTCTTCTATTTTATATTTATTTTTGATAAAAAAAAGACTCTTCGATTATAAAAGAGCCTTAAACATTTAATCTATCAAAGTACAGAGTTATTTTAAATAACCGATACCCTCTAGCTATTACGGGCTAGTCCCGTCTAAGTCTACTAAGAAATTTCACTAAATCTCTTTTCGGTTAGCTATTCAAAGGTGTTCTTCATTAAAGGCATCATTACTGGACTCTCACCGCCACCAGCTCGCTCAAAATTACTTCCTAAAACTACTCTCCTCATCGCTACATTTTTAATATTCAATTGTTGTATTCCTAATTTTGTATAAAAAAAAGGTTTTTCACTTTCTAGTGAAAAACCTAAATAAACTTATTAAAGTCTAGATATTTCACTGGGTGCAGATGCTTTATCGATACCCTGCTAGTTATAACGGACTAGTTCCGTCTAAGCCTACTAAAAATATTTTTCGGTTAGCTGCTCCAAGGTGTTCTTCATTAAAGGCTTCATTGCTAGACTCTCACCGTCACTAGCTCGCTCAAAATTACTTCCTAAAACTACTCTCCTTATCATGGCATTTATTAATCATTATTTTGTTGTTGATAGGATTATAAGATATATTCTCTAAAATGTCAATTCTTTTTTACATATATTATGTATATGCCACCTATATACTTATTGACTAACTGTAAGACTAAATAAAAAATTCTTTAAATATACTTTGTTGCAACTAATTGGGCTTATCCAAAGAGGCAACCTATAAAAGTTGCCTCTTCATATTAACTATTTACTTTCTTCTGCAACACCTTTAATTATAATTTTATGTTGATTATTTATATCTACAGTACTCTTAATTTGTTTATTACCATTAACACTAGTACCAATCAACTCTAAAGGATTTGTTATGATTAATTTAAGGTTAAATATACCAGTATTTCCCAATTTGTCTGTTAACAATATACTTACTGTATCTGTAGGGATTTTTGAGGTAGAGCTATAAGTAAAGCTTACTTTTTTAGTTGCATCAGCTTTATTTAATTCAGCTGTTTCAGTTCTGGTTATTATATTAGAAGAATTAACTGTAAAAGTACCATCTATTGGAAGATTTGTTGCTTTACCACTAAGTATTGAAAAATTAGTTAATCCAGCATATTCATAAATATCGCCAAAGTATATATCACCTTCCCAAGTATTTGTACCAGTTTTTATTAAAATTGCTTGAGGTAAGGTTTTGTTGGTAGTATTTATTTCAGTATCATATACTATATTCTTTAGTTCAGATTTTACCCAACCTGCTGAGTTGAAACTATAAGTTGTAATTAGTTTTTCACCATTTGTTGCAAAAATTGGAGTTGGTATAGGTAAATCATAATCTTTTGTAACTGTTCCAATAGCACCGCTTATTAAACTAGAAGATGCTGCTCCTGCAAATGAATTATGTAATAAAAGATTATTCATCATTTTAGTAAAATAGAAATTATTATTTGGTAAATTTTCTGTTGCAGGGCTAGGACCTTTAATATTAGTTCCGTATGAAACCCCATTAATTACAGGATATACACTTATTAAATTACCAATATTTCCCGCAGAAGAATTTATGTTATCTGCTAAATCTCTTGCAGTAAATAAATTGGAATTAGTTGGTCTGTAAGTATAAAATCTATAGTTTGCTTCTGTATTTGTTCCTGCACTTGTACTACCAGGATTAATATTTTTAGTACCTAAACTAAAATCATCTAACTGAATAGTATAAATATCTAGTGGTTTTCCGTCCAAATTCTTGTCTGCAACATTTCCAGTAAATATTGAATCTGAATATGTTAATGTTGGATATGACGAATCTATTTGCATTGAAACAACTGGAACAATAAAATCTACATTATTTGTATAAATGGTAAATCCATCTTTAAATGCAACAGCTGTTTTATATACTGATTTTACTTTGGGTGCTATTGTGTCAACAACATATTTAAGTGATGTTATTGGAGAAGTAAGTTTAGCTACATTTGAATCAGCATTACTTGTAGCACCTGCTAATAGTAAATTATATTCAAATCCAGCTATTCCTCCCGCTCTATTTACAGGTAATATATTTTGTACTCCATAAATACCATCATATAGGTTTGTATTTTTTTTGCTAAGCATATTGACCTTATCTAAATGACCAGATATATCAATTATATTAGTCGGTAAAGGATAGGTAGTTGCAGATTTAAAAGTTTCATAGTTCAAATTAATCTTGGCTACTCTTCCAAAATCTGTAACAGTTCCACTAGTAGTTGTATCTACTTTACTCTTATCTTGTGTAAACGGAAGAACTAGTCCAACTATTTTATTTGAGTCAAATGTTGAGTTTGCAAATGACAAATCATAATTATCTCTAGTACCACCTTTAACGAATAATTTTGGTGTAATATCTATAGTAGAATCGCCAGTATAATTATTAATTTGACTGTCAACTAAATTAACTGTTAAAGGTAAAGGGTCATTAATAAATACTGGAGTTGTGTTAATAATACGAAGTATGGACTTATTTCCAAAGGAGTCTTGTACTTCAATATCTCTTAATATAGTTTCTGTCTTTAATTGACCATTGATGCCAACATCTACGTATTTATCAGTTGGATCAATCTTATATGTAGTAACAATATGTTGTCCAATAAAGTTACTAGCTATTTTAGCATGTATTACTGTATCGTAATATTTTAAAGTATCACTAGTTGGATTTTCATCATATACTGTAAAATTAAATGTTACATCAGAACCAGAACCATTTGAACCACTTCTTAAATATAAATATCCATTAACATCATTAGAAGTTATCGCATCAATATAAGCATCCTCTAATGGGTCATCTTTAAAAATATCAAGAGCTTTTAAAATAGCTTTAGCTGATTGATTATGAGCGGTTGCTGAACCTACAATTTCAGGTCCTATTATATCAACATAAGTTGTTACAGATTTTTGTACTAGTTCATTATTTATTGTACCAGTAACATCAAATGTTAAATGATAATTACGTGATGCTTTTACTGCATCCTGTAAACTCTTAAACTCTAAATCACTAAAGTATACTGATACAAGATATTTGTCTTTTGAAGTAGTTAAACCCCAACCACCTAAAGACGTTTCTTTTTGTACGATATCTGCTCTAGTATAAGTTTTATTTAGTATCGTGTTGGTACCATTTTTAATTTCTAATTTTAATGAAGTTAATGCAGTACCATCAGGTAGAACATTTGTTGTATTCGCTTTTGAGAAATTAAAATTCAAAATATAGTTTTGTTGAGAATCAGGGTACCAAATAGGATTATTTTCATTTGGATTTGTAAAAGTAATTATTGTTGGGTTACCATTTGTGTAATAATATCTATCATAATATTTTTCTGTTGGATTAATAGCTAATATATCTGTACTCTTACCAGGATAGAAGTTTAAATCTGCTTCTGACATTGGTTTTTTTAAAACCGTAGTTGTTTTTACTGTAGAGTTATTACCATCATCATAATTTATCTTGAAATCTCCCAAAGAGAATAAAAGTTTTTTCCATTTATCAACTGCTGGAGTAGTAACTGTGTATTTTAGGTACCATTTTTGATAGTATCTTCCTCTACCTATAAAATTATATAAAGTATCTTTTAAGTATGTTTGATTTGTACCGCTTTCATATTCATAAAGTTTATCTAGTAATTGATTTTTTAATCCTAAAAGATATAATTTATTATCTAATTTTGTATAAGTACCCGCTATTGTATGCCCTAATCTATCAATATTTACAGTAGTGTATGGATTACTATCAAATGTAGAACTGTTACTTAATGGAGTAGAGTTTAAAACTAAGAAGTTATTTGTTGCAATTTGTGTATTAAACCAATTTGTAAAGGCAATTTTTGCATCTGCATCTGTTGTTGCAGTAATATTTGAAAATTGTGGTATACCTTTAACAGTTGTAATATCTGAATTCATTTCTTTATTTCCAATATATACAATTACTTGTTTCCTTGAACTATCTTTTGTTGTATTTAAAAAACTAATCGCTTCATAAAGTCCGTATAAACCATTTGAACCAGAAGGAGTTTTATAAGTAGAACCAGTAAGATTATATTTTCCTATTAATGATATTGCTGTTGAAAGATTAGCAGAACTTAACCAGTTAGAGTATCTTTGAATATAAAACTCAGAGCTTGTTGAAGTTGGATATAATCCATCTGTAAAATATACATCTTGAGGATATGAAACTTTAGTTTTATCCATATTAGAGTAAAGTAAACTATATGAACTTGATTTACTATAATTGTTATTAGAGTTACTTGTAGTTATTACAGAAACTCCTGTTGAGTCTTGTATATTATATTTACCAGTAGTTCCCACTTCTTTATAAATTGCCTTCTTTCCGCCAATTTCAATTATATTTGTTCTATAATCATAGTTATTAGTATTTAGGTAAGTAGTAAATTCAGATAATGAATTCTTAACATTTGTATTTGTTGTAGCATCATTAGCTTCTACCACAAATACAAAATCATATTTGGTTGTAGGGTCTATTGCTTCATAAACTGTACCACTATCATTAATTAGGTCATTAACTGTAAAATATATTGGACTTGTTGTTTTAGGAGATTGAACTACATATCGTCTTGCATTTACTCCAGAGGTTTCTGGTCCTATTCCAAGTCCAGTTTCCGTAGTAGCTTCGTCTATTTCAGGAACCAAATTATTAATAAACTCTTGAGGTGTAATAGATTGTTTTATGATTTGAAGTTTTTCTTCACTTGTTAAAGAGGATGGGCTAGTAGATGTACTATTTGTTTCGAAATATAAACCATTCCATTCTGTACGTAGTGTAACTAAAACATACTCTTGACTAACAGGATTATTAGTAGAGTTTTGAATTCTTTCGATTATTAAGTTATTTTGTGCTCCGCTCGAACGCAACTTCGTAATAGTAGCTCCATTATCTGATTCAGATTTTATTAGTTTGTATCCTGTTAGAGCTAATGCAAGTATTACTAATGCTATAAAAAAAATTATAAATTTATTTTTCATAAAATCACGTCCTTTTTAAAAATGCATTGAATATACTCTCCTATAAGGATTATACTCGATTACTCTTTATAAAAACCGTTTATTTTATGCAAAAGTTTTTCCAAAATAGAAAAAAATATTATCTAGATTTTTAATTGCAAGTCTATATTAAGAGAGCAAATTTTAGGGCGTAGCCCACACCCAAATCAATGAATCACATACTCTACCAATATTTTTGTTTTACTTAATTTTCTTATACCTAAATAATTGCAATTAATAAAAAATGGATACAGTCATAAAAATAACTGTATCCATTTTTTATTAATTTATAGTTGATTTGCTACTTTTTCCAAAAGGAAATCTACCCACAATATTGGAAACTCTCCAGTAACTAACATTGATTCCTTTAAATCCTTTTCAAACAACTCTATTTTCAATTTATTTACAGCATTTTTATCCCAAAAACAAAAGTTTATTTCTTGATTTACCCTCATACTAAATTTATCATAATTAGCTGTTCCAACCATAGCAAATCCATCAAATATAGAAGCTTTTACATGATTCATTATTGGATAAAGATAAACTTTTATTCCACTTTTTATAAGATTATTAGCTGTAACCATATTACTGCTGTTCATAATATTGTGATTACCCCAATAAGGTAAAATAACTTTTACATCTACCCCTCTTTGTCTAGCTTTTATAAGTTCTTTAATAATATTGTCATCACTAAAATATGCATTTTCTATAAGTATCTCTTTTTTAGCAGCCTTAATTGCTTCTAAAGTAACTTTCAATATCTCTGTTTTCCCTGTTTTGGTATAAATAGGAAGAATATCTATATAGCTCTCTTTTATTTCTAGCTTATAATCTTCATCCCTAAATAAAAGTTTTACAAAATAATCTAAATCTCCTATCCATCCCGCGTGAGCCCAAGCCTCTTCAAAATCCTCTCCCAGCACTCCAACAATAGGACCTTCTACCTTTACCATCATATCATGCCATTCATAACGATACTCTTTTCCTATGTTCATTCCGCCCATGTACGCCATTTTTTTATCAAAAATCATAACTTTATTATGATCTACTGTAAACCAAGGATTTTTTGCTGTTCTAGCATTTATTTTTGAATTTTTTTCCAAATATTTGTCTATTCTTTTCGGTGGAATAAAATCAATAGGCATAGGTGTTTGAGGATTTGTTATGGCTGCGGTCATTGACCCTATTTCATCCATAAGTACTTTAACTTCTACCTCTTTACTTTTACTTTTTAACAAATCAGCAATCTGAAGAGCATAGTCATCATTGTCAAATATATAAGTTCTTACAAGAATTTCATCTTCTGCATTTTTAATACTCCCAATAAAACTATGAAAAAACTCTTCGCCATCAATTAAAAAATCTATACTACCTTTTTTAGGTTTTTTACTTACAGTTTTTTTTATCTCCTCTACAAAAGAGTCTATATTCATATTTTCTCCATCAACTAAAACTGGAGGAATATTAGTTGGTATCTCCATCCCTTGTGTCGTAAGTACATAAGCACTATTATAAATATAAAATACCAGTCTACCCATTACTGTTACAGGATTATTTATAAGTCCAACTACATTTTTTGCAAGGAGATAACTAATGCTTTGATGATTTTCGCTTCCTGTATAACTATTATAAAGACTTATTATTTTTTTATCATCTTTATCATAAAAAACATAAGGCATTTGATCTCTTTCAGCCTCTGAAGTAGGAAAAATCAAATCATCTGTCTCATTTTTAGTAAGCTCGTCTAGATAAAATAATGTATACTCCATAAAACGCTTATTATCATATTTTTCGACTATTTCTACAGTTTTAGGTAAATTTTGTAGAGAAGAAAAAATCATCTTATTATTTTCATCTCGATAAGCAATAAATTCAAAATAGTGAATTAAAAACAAAGCTCCCTTAAAACTCTCTTTAGGAACTGTATTTTCAAATATTTGTGATTGGATTTGACTCCAAGAATCTTCTGACATTAGTTTTAGTTTGTTTCCATCAATTGTTAGTTCTTCAGCTTTTTCAATATATCCAACTCCATAAAGACTGGTATCTTCCTCAGAATATTTGGCAATATATTTGTATTCTTTATTATCTTTGTTTAATTTAAAAGCTATATCTCCATTTTTTTGTTCAAAAACCTCTAGTTTCTCTTCTTTTACAGCTTTAGAAAATTCCTTTTTGTATTTTTTCTCAGAGTTCGTACATGCTGTAAATAATAATATTAAAAAGAGTATAAATATTTTATTTTTCATCTCTACCTTTCTTTCGTTTCTAGTTTATTGTTCTTTCTGCTGAATAAATAATCTTTTACCAAATAATTTTTCAAATCTTTTAGCACTATCCATAGCAATCTTTATTTCAAGAGCAATAGACTCTTTAGAGGTAAGTTCCATATATAAGTTATCTCCTACAGATTCTATTTCAAAACTACTTACCTCTTTTCCATGCAGTCTGTTGAAAGTTTTAGCAAAGCTGATAAGTAGACCATAAATATTTATTTCATAAATATCTTTTTCATTCAAAATAGTTTTATATTTATCATAATTTGTATTTCTTTTATTTTGTTGAGAAGCTGCAAGTGCAGTCATTAATAATTCTTTGTGAGTTATTCCGTCAATTCTGCTGTTCAGAATCATATAAAAAGAATGTATATCATGGTCATAATAACTTACATTTACACCACTTAAACATAAATACGACATGGTTTTCATTATCTTTTCATTTTCCTCCAATTTATGAAGAAATTTTAATTTCTCAAATAATTCAGAAAAAGTATTGTAAATTTCTAATCCATGTTCTTTAGAAATACCGTATCTTTCACAAACATTGAATAATCCGTATTTGAAAACATCATCTATCTCTTTTCCACGGGTAGTCAGATAATTATACAAAAAACCTTCTCGAATTCCCTTACCACTAATTACAACTCCGCTAAGATTAGCATATTTTACCAACTTTGAAAAAACAAAAGAAGCTCCACTAATTATATCAGCTCTTGATTTTGCTAATCCTTCTACCTTCTGCTTTTCCCTTAAATCTTTAACTTTCAGTAAATTATATATGCCTTCCAACTCTTGGGGAGCTAAATAATAGTTATGCAAATTTGGAATAGGATATTTCGTTTTTTCCATGTTAATTTTCCCAAGATTTCGAATAGTTCCTCCTACCCCAACAAGAGGAATATCTTTTAATTCTTTTAACCACAAAACCTTTGCAAATTGCTCTTCAATAGATTCTTCTAGAAGTTTTTCTTTCTCTTCACTAATACTATCTTTAAGTCCAAACTCTTCCATAATTGATAAAGAACCAAAATTCAAGCTAATAGAGTTTTTTATCTCTCTATTTTGGAAATGAACTAGCTCACAACTAGCACCGCCCATATCAATTAATAATCCTTCTTTTATATCAAGACTATTAATAGCTCCATAGAATGAAAATCTTGCTTCATCTTCTCCACGCAATACAGAAACATCAATGTCACATTCTTTTTTAACCCTATCTAGAAAATAACTTGTATTTTTAGCTGTTCTAACTGCTGCTGTTCCAAATGCCAAAATTTTATCAACTTCATTATGGTCACACAAGCTTTTAAAAAGCTTCAATGCTTCTAAAGCTCTATCCATATTACTTTCTTTCATTAGCCCTTCTACAAAAATTCCTTCTCCTAGTCTAGGACTTTCTTTTATATCATCTATAACTCTAAAGGAGTGATTTTTATAAATTTCAAATAATACTAGTCTAACCGAGTTGGACCCAATATCTATAATAGCTATTTTTTGCATTTTTCCTCCCAAATAGTCTTTATTAATATTATACAATAAAACCTCCTAATTACTCAAATATAAAATCTTGATTTCCTTAAAAATAAGTGTTAATTTATAGTAAAGGATTTGTAAACAAACAGTTTTGACCATAAAAGTTTGATATAATAGCTCTTGAGGAGGGTTTATGAAAAATTTATCAGCAATTATTGAGTTTTCATTAATAAATATTCAATTTGTAATCGCTCAGAAAATCGATGAGTCTTTAGAAGTGTTGGAAAGTACCTCTTTTCCTATTGAGTTTTATAACATTTCTGACAACAAGGAAAGATTAAAAGAAACAAATAAAATTTGTAATATACTCCTTGAGATTAAGCGTTCAATAAAAACTTATGGAGTAAGCTCTAGAAATATTAGGCTCTTTGCTGGAGATAGCTTAAATGACTTGAAAAACAAAGAGTTTCTAAAGGAACAAATAAGAATTAAAACAGGATTTAATCTAGAAATACTAGATATAAGTAGAGAAGCTATATTTCTTTATAAAAAAATGCTTAATCTCTATGGAGAAACTTTGAGAAAAGAGTTATCAATGTTTCTTTTTATTTCTTATGATAAAGTGTCTTTTTATGTACTTTCTAAGGGAAGAGTAATATATTATCAGACTATTTCTTTTACACCTATTAAGTTGAAAGACATCTTAACTGAATTAAATTTTAACCCTGAAAAAACAGAGGCTTTAATAGACCAGTACTTGAAAAGTTATTTTGATACTATTAATAACTTCTTCCCAAGTAAAAAACCAACTAATCTTTTTGTAATTAGTGAAAATTTTGGAGATGTTTTATCTAACAAAAAAAATACTCCTAAAGATTTATTTAACGCTATTGATAAATTAACTTTAACTTCTGAAATCAAAATTAAAAAAACTTATCATATTGATGATGATGATCTAAAATTTTTCAAAGAAAAATTATGGATTGCTAAAGCTGCTATCAAAGCTAGTGGAATATCTAGCGTAACTACAATAAATTATTCTCTAATAAATACACTGCTTTATAATAGTTTTTATGTGGGAGCTAGAAGAAAGTTTGATACAGAAGTAAAGATTTCTACATTAAAATCTTGTGAACATCTAGGCAAAAGATATTTAAATGATTTGTTACATGTTCAAAATGTTAAGTTATATGCAAGTTTGATTTTTTTGCAACTTGCAAAGGTACATCAACTTACAAGTAAAGACTTGCTTATACTAGAAAGTGCCGCAATTCTACATGATATTGGGAAATACGTGAACCTACGAGACCATCATAAAAATTCTTATGATTTAATCAATAATAGTTCAATATTTGGGCTATCAGAAGATGATAAAAAGAAAATTGCGATACTTTCATATTTTCATAGCAAGAAAGAACCTAGCATAGACCATAGATTTTTCGCAACTTACAATGATTCAGAAAAAATAAAAATAATAAAGTTAATAGCTATTCTAAAAGTAGCTGATTCTCTAGATAGAAGCCATAAACAGCAAGTAAAAGATATAATTATAAAAATTGATAACAGCAACATGATTTTGGAACTGGCAATAGCAGATGAGCCTCTTATAGAAAAATGGGCTTTTGAAAAAAAATCAGAGCTATTTAGTGAAGTTTTTGGGCTAAATGTAAAACTGATTTTGAGGAGGTAATATGTATACTTATAACGACTTTTTTAATAGAGACCTTTCTTGGCTAGAGTTTAATAATAGAGTTCTTGAAGAAGCTGAAAAAAAATCTAATCCACTTTTTGAACAGCTAAAATTCTTGGCTATTAGTTCTTCTAATTTAGATGAGTTCTTTATGATTAGGGTTTCTGGGCTTATTGCTCAGCTAAAAGAAAACTATGATAAATTGGATATTAGTGGTAGAAGTCCCCTTGAACAATTAAATGAGCTAAAAAAAGAATTAGTTAAATTCACAGCTAAACAGGATAAAATATTTAACAATATAAAAGAACAGTTGAAAAATGAAAATGTCATATTTAGTAATTATGACAATCTTCCAGAAGAACTAAAAAATGAGTGTTCAAAGTATTATAAAGGTTTTATTTTCCCCGTTGTGACACCTTTAGCGGTAGATGCTAGTAGACCTTTTCCACTTTTACTTAATAAAAGTCTAAACATAATCGTTAAGGTAAATAAAGATGGAGAAGATCATTTTTGTATTATTCAAGTTCCACAGATAATAAAGAGAATTAAAGAGTTTCAATATGATAAAAAGATATATTTAGTTCAAATTGAAGAGATTATAGTGAATAATATGGAATCTCTATTTGAAGGTTACACTGTTGTAGAGTCTGCTTTATTTAAACTTACTCGTGACGCTGAAATGATAATAGATGAAGATGAAGCTGAAGATTTGCTTATTGAGATAAAAAATAGTCTTTTACAAAGAAAATGGGGAGATCCAGTTAGATTAGAAGTCAATAAAAATACGCCTAAGGCTATTTTGAATTTTCTAATTGAAACCTTTGATAATCCTTATTTGAACGTAATTGAATACTCTTCACCCTTAGAACTTAATTTCTTATTTGAAGTTTATGGACTAAATGGATTTGATAAGTTTAAATATGAAAAACAAGAGCCTATACTTTTTGCACCAGAGGAAGAAGAATCTGTATTCAAGACTATAAGACGAGGAGATATTCTACTTCATCATCCCTTTGATTCCTTTGATTATGTAGTTAAGCTAGTAGAAGCTGCTTCAGAGGACAAAAGGGTTCTTGCTATAAAACAGACTTTATACAGAGTTAGTGGAGATTCCCCAATTATAAAATCACTTATTAAAGCTGCAAATAACGGAAAACAAGTTACTGTTTTAGTTGAGCTTAAAGCACGTTTTGATGAAGAAAGAAATATTATGTGGGCAACTAGTCTAGAAAATGCAGGGTGTCACGTAATTTACGGGCTAAAAGGCTTAAAAACTCATTGTAAATGTCTTTTGATAGTAAGAAAAGAAAGTGACGGAATTCGGAGATATGTACATTTGGGAACAGGAAATTATAATGATTCCACTGCCAAAATGTATACAGATTTGAGTTTATTAACTTGCAAAGA
The DNA here is from genome assembly GCA_017988045.1 of Fusobacteriaceae bacterium. Lineage (GTDB taxonomy): Bacteria > Fusobacteriota > Fusobacteriia > Fusobacteriales > Fusobacteriaceae > JAFGUR01. Next base: position 8,189 of record JAGNSM010000015.1, on the reverse strand, counting down.
AGAGTTTTGTATAGATGCTTCCAATCTTTTTAATAAATTAACAGGATATTCTTCTTTGAGTAATTGGTTAAAACTTCATGTTGCTCCAGAATATCTTAGAGATGGATTTTATGATTATATTGATAATGAGATTATAAATGCTAGGAATGGTAAAAAAGCTAGTATTATTGCTAAAATGAACTCTTTGGCAGACCAAGGAATAATTGAAAAATTGTACGAAGCTTCTTCGGCAGGAGTAAAGATTAAACTTATTGTTCGTGGAATTTGCTGTTTAAAACCTGGGATTCCAGAAGTAAGTGATAATATTCAAGTTTTTAGTCTTATTGGAAGATTCTTGGAACACACGAGAATATTTATATTCCATAATTCTGGAGATACAAAGATTCTTTTATCAAGTGCTGACTGGATGACAAGAAATCTAAATAGACGGGTAGAAGTCTTGTTTCCAGTAGAAAATTCTCAATGTAAAAAAGAGATTCTATATATTATAGACACTACTTTAAATGATTCAGTTAATTTAAGACAACTTAATAATGACGGGACTTATAAGGATATTAATTCAAAACCTTCAATTAATGCCCATGAAATGCTTTACAAATATTCCAAGAAAAAAAATAACATATAAAAAACAGGAAAATTTCCTGTTTTTTATATTCTATCCTCTAATCTTTTTTTAATTTCATAAATTTCATCCATTTGACCAAAAAATAAATCTAAAAGAACGGGATCAAAAGACCCTATCATATCTTTAGTCATTATTTCTACAGCCTTTTCTACAGTAAATGCCTTCTTATAGGGTCTTTCTGTAGTTAGAGCATCGAAAACATCAGCTATTGCAACAACTCTTGCTTCTATAGGAATATTGTCACCTTCTAGCCCTTCCAAATAACCTTTTCCGCACCATTTTTCATGGTGGTATTTGATAATATTCAATGCAACCGCTGGAAGTTCTGCTGTTTTTAGTAAATCAACTCCAATAGAAACATGCGTTTTCATCTCAGTAAATTCATCTGTTGTTAATGGCCCTGGCTTTTTTAATATATTCTCTGATATTCCAAGTTTACCAATATCATGTAAGGGGGCATAGTTTTTAATATCTCTTATTTGTTTTTGAGAGAGTTCTGCTCTCTCTGACAAAAGTGCTGAATATTCTGCAACTCTTTGAGTATGATTCCCTGTAACTTCATCATTTATTGAAGTAGCTTTTTCAAGTATATTTAATATTGCATTTGTGATTTGTTGTAATTTAAGGGTTCTAGCTTCTACTATTTTTTCCAGTCGATTATTTTTTACAGAAATTCTTTTATTTAATCTTTTCAATTCTTGTTTTTGTTCATAATATTCTATAGCATATTTTACTTTCAAATATAAAAAATCTGGGTCTACTGGTTTAGGAATATAGTCATAAACTCCTATATTTAGTCCCTCTATTATATCTTCCTTTTCTCCCATAGAAGTAACAAATATAATAGGTATATCCTTATAATCCTCAATTTCTTTAATTCTTTTAGCACATTCGATTCCATCCATAATAGGCATTTGCCTATCAAGAGTAATACAAACAATCTCATTATGCCGTTCTTCCAAAACTTCTAAGGCTGCTTGCCCATTAAATGCATGTATACTTTCTAAATCATATTCTCCCAAATAAGCTTTTAATAGATTCCCGTTTAGTTTAGAGTCATCTACAACCAAAATTTTCTTATTCACAATAAACACCCCTTTTATATGTACCTATTAGGTATTTACAAAATAAAAATAAAAATCCTTCAATTAAAATTAAATTTTTGATAAACTTTAGTTAAATTCAAATTATAGGAGTTAGATTATGAAAATAGAAAAACCGTGGTATGATTTGTTAAAAAATGAGTATGAAAAGCAGTATTTTTTAGATATAATGAATTTTTTGGAGAGAGAATTGGTATCAAAAACAATATTTCCACCGAAAGAAGAGATTTTTACGGCATTGGAAAAGCTTCCATATGACGAAGTTAAAGTTGTGATTATTGGACAAGACCCCTATCACGGCGAAAACGAGGCTCATGGACTGGCTTTTTCTGTAAAAAAGGGAGTGAGAATTCCACCATCACTACGAAATATTTTTAAAGAGTTAAAAAATGAATATGAAGATTTTGAGATCCCAAATAATGGGTGTCTTATGCCATGGGTAGAAGAAGGTGTTTTGCTTCTTAATGCAACGCTTACTGTAGAAAAAGATAAGGCAAATTCTCATAAAAATATTGGATGGCAAAATTTTACAGATAAAATTATAGAGCTTATTAATGAAAAAGAGGAACCTGTAGTTTTTTTATTTTGGGGAAATTTTGCAATTTCTAAAAGAATTTTGATAACAAATCCAAAACATTTGATACTTGAAAGTGTCCATCCAAGTCCCCTTTCTGCAAGCAGAGGTTTCTTTGGAAATGGTCATTTTGTAAAGGTAAATGAGTTTTTAGAAAAAAATAGTATTAAACCGATAAATTGGAATCTTTAAAAAAAATCTTGCTATACTGATTTAAAAGTGTTATAGTAATTTTAATTTATTTACAATCGAATATTTTCACTAGGGGAGCAGTTTTAACTGTTGAGAGAAAAGTAGACTTTTTGACCCTTTGAACCTGATCTGGATAATACCAGCGGAGGGAAGTGAGTAAGCAGTTTATACTTTTTGTTTATTTCGCATACCTTTGGGTATGCGTTTTTTTTATGTAAATTTTTAGCTAGTTGCAAAACTAAAAAAATTATTTGTACACAGTTAAAAATAATGCAAAATTAAATTTTCATTAATTTTACAGGAGTGGCGAGGACGGAGTCCTTGACGTGGGCTCGGGCTCCGCCCTGACTCCTCCTCTCTTTTTCCCACCGAAGGTGGGGGTCTGTATAAAAAACGTAGTTTTTTATACAAGTAAAATAAAGCCGTTGGAATTTTTCAACGAGCTATAATTTTTTTGAAAAGGAGGCTAAATGGAACTTTTAGTAAATGGAAAAAATCTTTCAACTAAAAACAGAGATATTCTAAGTTTAATTGAAGAATTAGAGCTTAATATTGATGGAATGGTAGTCATTCATAATGACAATATTATCAAGAAAGACAAGTATCAAAATCTTATTTTAAATGAAAATGACAGGTTGGAATTATTAAATTTTGTATCGGGAGGTTAAAATGGACAAATTGATTTTGGGTGGCAGAGAGTTTTCCAGCAGACTTCTTACTGGAACTGGGAAATTTGGAGACAAATCGCTTATTGCTCCTATGTTAAACGAGAGTGGTTCTCAAATAATAACTATGGCACTTAGAAGAGTAGATTTGTCAATGCCTAGTGAAAATATATTAAGTTTTATTCCAAAGGGAACAACGCTTCTACCTAACACAAGTGGAGCAAGAAATGCGGAGGAAGCTATTAAAATTGCAAGGATTGCAAGAGAAGCAGGTTGTGGGGATTTTATAAAAATAGAAGTAATTAATGACATGAAATATCTAATGCCCGACAATGAAGAAACTATAAAAGCTACAAAAGTATTGGCTGCTGAAGGATTTATAGTTTTACCATACATGATGCCAGATTTAGTATCTGCCAAGAAAATGGAAGATGCAGGAGCTGCTGCAATAATGCCTCTTGGTTCTCCAATTGGGTCAAATAATGGGCTGCAAACTAGACATCTTATTGAGATGTTAATTGATAACTGTGAGCGTCCAATAATTGTAGACGCAGGAATAGGAAAGCCTAGTCAAGCAGCAGAGGCTATGGAAATGGGAGCAAGTGCAGTACTTGTAAATACAGCTATTGCTGTGTCTCCAAATCCTGTAGAAATGGGGAAAGCTTTTTCTTATGCAGTAAAGGCTGGAAGAATGGCTTATCTAGCAAAAATGGTAGAAGAAAGTAGATATGCCAATGCAAGTTCTCCTTTAACAGGATTTTTATTTGAATAATAAAACCGCAACTTATGCAGTTACATCGCACAAGCGTAACGCTTGACCCAAAAACTGTATAAGTAGGATTTTTCTAATGCCATATCAACTAAAGGGTAGACACGAAGGTCTACCCCTACAAAAGAAATTTTAATAATTACATCAATAAAATCAATGGATTAAATTTTAAAATTGATTAACCCAAAGATTTAACAAGGGGGATAACATGAGTTTTTATGATTTAATGGAAGAATATAAAGATTTCGATTTTGACTCTTATTTATCTGGAGTAAGTGAAGAAGCAGTACTGGATTCTATAAAGAAGCCTAAAAAATCAACAAGAGATTTTTTAAATATGCTTTCACCAAAGGCGATTAAACATTTGGAAATAATGGCTGTAGAAGGAAGTAAGCTTACAAAACAACATTTTGGGAATACCGTAATGCTATATATTCCAATATATATTTCTAATTATTGCACAAATGAGTGCGTTTATTGTGGGTTCAATAAAAAAAATCATATTCACAGAAAACATCTGAATATGGAGGAGATTGAGGTAGAAGCTATTGAAATAGCTAAAACTGGAATAAAACATATTTTACTTTTGACGGGAGAAGCTCAAGGTTTAGTTGACTTGGAGTATATAAAAAATGCGGTAAAAGTATTGAAAAAGCATTTCGCGGCTGTTTCCATAGAAATTTATCCTCTTGAAGAGTTTGAGTATAAAGAACTTCAAGAAATTGGGGTACATGGATTAACAATTTATCAGGAAACTTATAATGAAGAACTCTATGATAAAGTACATCTCTCAGGTAAAAAGAAAGATTATAATTATCGACTGGATTGCCCTGAAAGAGGTGCAAAAGCCAAATTGAATTCAGTAACTATTGGCCCATTGTTTGGATTAGGTTCTATAAAAGAAGAAGCTTTTTTTGCGGGACTTCATGCTAAATATCTTCAAGACAACTACTTGGAAACTGAATTTTCCGTTTCACTTCCAAGAATGAATGCTGCTGAAGGAGCAATAAGCGAATTCAATATGCTTGACGACATAAGTTATGTGCAAATAATGTTGGCATATAGATTGTTTATGCCAAAAATTGGAATAAATCTTTCAACAAGAGAAACTGCTAAATTTAGAGATAAAGTATTAAACCTCGGTGTTACAAAATTTAGTGCAGGAAGTAAAACCAATGTGGGAGGATATTCTGGTGAAGAGGGGTCCACTGCACAATTTGAAATATCTGACGATAGAAGCGTTTCAGAAATAGTAACAGCGCTAAAAAGTTATGGCAGAGATATAATATTTAAAGATTGGGAGCTGATAAAATGATAGGAATAGCAGGGGCTGGGGGGCTAGGCTCTAATGTGGCAGTAAACCTTGTTAGAAGTGGCATTACAGATATTAAAATTGCCGATTTTGATATTATTGAACAATCAAATCTTAATAGACAATTTTACTTTCGTGACCAAATTGGACAAAATAAAGTAAATGCTCTTTATGAAAATTTGAAACGAATTAATCCCAGTCTTAACATAAAAATAGTTCATCAGAGACTAGAGAAAAACAACATATCGCATATTTTCGCTGATTGTCATATTGTGGTAGAAGCCTTTGATAAGAAGGAATATAAGTCTATATTAATAGAAGAACTTTTATCTCAAAAAAAATTAATAGTGGCAGGAAGCGGTATTGCACATCATGACCTTAATAACATAGAAACTAGAAAATTAAGAGATAATCTTTATGTTGTGGGAGATTTTACTAAAGGAATTGATAAGTATAAAACTTTTTCAACAAAGGTAAGTATTGTGGCAGCCACTATGGCAAATATTGTTATGGATAAAGGTGGATTTTATGAAAGAAATGAATAGATTGTTGGACGCCAATATTAATAGGGTTTCTGAAGGAATTAGGGTGGTCGAAGATGTAGCTCGTTTTGTGTATAATCAGAAAGAGTTTTCTAAAGAACTTAGAGAAAAAAGACATTATTTAAGAAAACTATTTATTCAAAAAGACAATGACTTTTTAAATTCAAGAGATACTAAAAAAGATGTAGGAATTGAGATTACCAAAGACTCTCTCCTAGATAAAAAATCAAACATAAAACATGTGGTATTGGGAAATTTTAAGAGAATCCAAGAGGGGCTTAGAAGTATAGAGGAAATCTCTAAAATCTCTTGTGATTATAGTATTTCTAAAGAAGTCGAAGCACTTAGATATAGTTTTTATAATTTGGAGAAAGAATTTATGGGAAGCCTAAAGCCAGAAATTCCATTAGGACTTTATGGAATTACAGCAGAAAATTTTAGTAAAGGTAGAAGTAATTACGAAATAGTTACAGAGATGATAAAATCTGGAATTAAAATTATTCAATACAGAGAAAAGTTCAAATCATTAAGAGAAAAGTTGGAAGAAGCTAAAATTCTGTGTGAACTTTGCAAAAAAAATAATGTATTGTTTATAGTTAATGACCACGTTGATATTGCGCTTATGGTAGACGCTGACGGTGTTCATGTGGGACAAGAAGATATGCCTGTCAGCGAGATTCGAAAAATACTTGGAGCAAATAAGATAATCGGACTTTCTACACATTCGGTAGAAGATGCTGATAAGGCAGTTTTGCAAGATGTGGATTATATCGGAGTTGGCCCAATATTCCCGACTACTACAAAAGACAGGACTGCTGTGGGAATAGAATATATGGAGTATGTAGAAAAAAATATTAATTTGCCATATATAGCTATTGGTGGAATAAAAGAAGCGAATCTTTTACAAGTTGTAGAAAAAGGCGCAAGAAGAATTGCTCTTGTTTCAGAAATTGTGGGAGCAGATGATATTGTAGAAAAAGTTGATAGTTTAAATAATATAATGCAAAAATTTCTTTAAACACTTGGGCGTCTGCCCAAACCTGACCAGCAAAGGTTGCTGGACACCTTGTAAAATAAGAACTAAATTTCAGCCTAAAATATAAGGGTTAAACGTCACGTTCACGGGGTTTTTAGATGTTCTTACGACTTTAGGAGTTAGAGTAATCTTATACAGAGTGGACGCGTAGTCCAAGGTTAAAGTATTTAAAAAACTTAAATACTTTCAAAATTAACGTATTTATATTTTTTGGTAAGCTAAATAAATAAAAAATAATCGGAGGAAAAATGTCATATACAACTCAAATAGATGCAGCTAAAAAAGGAATTTTTACTAAACAAATGGCTGACGTTCTTAAAGAAGAAAAACATATAAATAAAGAATGGCTAATGGAGAGAGTAGCAAATGGAAGAATTGCCATTCCAGCCAATAAAAATCATATTAACTTAATTGGTAAAGGTGTGGGAGACGGACTTCTTACAAAGGTAAATGTAAACTTGGGAGTTTCCGAAGCCTGCAATAATATGGAAATGGAGATTGATAAAGTAAGAAATGCAATAAATCTTAAAGCTGACGCAATTATGGATTTGAGTATATTTGGAGATACAAGAGCATTCAGAAGAAGATTGGTAGAAGAATCTCCAGTAATGCTTGGAACAGTTCCTATGTATGATGCTGTTGCAAAACTTGGAAAAAATATAAAAGATATGTCAGTAGATGATTTGTTTAGAGTAACAGAGGAGCATATGATAGATGGAATAGATTTTCTTACTATTCATGCAGGGCTTAACAGAACTTGTGTAGAAAGAGTTCAAAAAAATCCTAGACTAACTCACATTGTAAGTAGAGGAGGCTCTATTCTGTATGAATGGATGCTTAAGAACGATAAAGAAAACCCATTTTATGAAAATTATGATAGACTTTTAGAAATGTGTAAAAAATATGATGTAACTCTTAGTTTGGGAGACGGTCTTCGTCCAGGGTCAATAAAGGATTCAACAGACGCTCCTCAAATTCAAGAATTATTAATACTAGGAGAGCTTACTAAAGCTGCTTGGGCTGAGAATATACAAGTTATGATTGAAGGTCCAGGACATGTTCCTCTTAATGAAGTTGTTGCCAATATGCAATTACAAAAAAAATTGTGCCACGGTGCCCCATTTTATATATTAGGACCAGTAGTTACAGATATTGCTCCCGGTTATGACCATATTACGTCAGCTATAGGTGGAACTCTTGCTGCCACAGCAGGTGCTAATTTTCTTTGTTATGTAACCCCTGCAGAACATCTTAGACTTCCAGATGTACATGATGTAAAAGAAGGATTAATTACTGCAAGAATAGCAGCCCATGCAGCAGATATTGCTAACGGGATTCCCGGAGCCATTGATTGGGATCATGCAATGAGTA
>JAGNSM010000204.1 GCA_017988045.1 Fusobacteriaceae bacterium | reverse complement strand
GTCCCTTTAGTCCCTTTTAAGTCCCTCGATATTTGCATCGTATTTTTTTTGTTATTATATTTGCAGACATAAGAAAATATATGCAAATATTATGATTACAACTAAGAGGAAAAGGCCCAAAAAGAACAATGTAACCATTAGGGAAAAACCAATGAAAAATGGTAATGCCAGTTTGTTTTTGGATATTTATAATGATGGTATTCGGACCAAAGAATATTTAAAATTATATATCATAACTAAGCCAAGGTCTTCAGCAGATCGTGAAGCAAATCGGCAAGTTTGGGAATTGGCTGAAAAAATACGGATTGAAAGAGAAAGTGCTATAAACCATCAGCGACATGGTATTCCTTCTCCAATCAATAAAAAAATAAATCTGCTAGATTTCTTTGAAGCATATTATACTAGTTACACGAAAAAAGATATTCGCATGATTCGTGGCGCAATTGATCGTTTTAAAGATTTCTTAAAACAAGCTTACCCAAACTATCAGAATCATATTAAACCTGACCAATTGAGTAAGCAAATGATAAAAGAATTTGTTGATTATTTAGAAAGCAAAAGTACTGGTGAAGGTGCACGAGGTTATTTTCAACGTTTCAAAAAAATAATCAGTAATGCCGAAGAAAATGATTTCATTACTAAAAATCCTTGTAAAGGCGTTATTTGTAGAGTTGATGACAGTGCTTTGAAAAAGGATATATTAAGTATAGATGAAATGCAATTACTCATTAAAACCAAATATGTGGGGCAAAACTTGGAGGTTAGACGGGCGTTTATTTTTTGTTTGTATGCAGGTTTGAGGTTTTGTGATGTTAAGGATCTCAAATATAGCAATGTTGATTTTTCAAACAGACTTTTGAGGTTTGAACAAGCAAAAACAAAAGGTCAAAGCTCAACAAGTTGGGTAAATATACCTTTAAATGATAGTTTGTTGTCCTTAATAGGCGAAAAGTCTGATAAAGATGATTTGATTTTTAATTTACCAAGTAGCACTATGTGTTTAAAATCACTTGATAGATGGGTAAAACGGGCTGGCATTGATAAGCATATTACATGGCATTGCGCTCGTCACTCGTTTGCAGTGAATATACTCAATAACGGGGCAAATATAAAAACCGTTGCCAGCTTATTAGGTCACAGTGGGTTGAAACATACCGAAAAATACACCCGTGCCGTTGATAGCCTCAAAGAGCAAGCAATTAACAGTTTACCAACTTTTGAAATATAAATAAACATGAACAATACCCAAGATCAAATCTATGATTTTTTTGACAAATTTACTGAGAAGATAGATAGTTTGTCCATTTCAGAAGAAGATAGAGCTAAAATTTACATGTGCATTTTCAATGAGTTTTATTCTATGAATGTGCTCACTTCTGATAATATGCCGACTCGGCTAATTAAAACACGGCACCAATTTTCACTAGCTATGGGGAGAATTGTTACAACTATCAAAATAGTCTTTGTGAAATATATTAATCAGTTACCAGATAATGACATTGATGAAATTCTTCCTATGCTTAAACATAAAGCTTTAATGTCAGAGATTGGGATGGCTTACATAGACGATTTAGAAGTTTGGATCATAAAATACTTAACTAACAAGAAAGAACAAACAAAACTATTACAGAAGTCTGCACCTAAAGAGCAAGTCTCGAATAACCAGTTTATAACTAATTTGACATCCCAACAACTCTCAAAGCTATTTGACCTATTAGTGTCGAATGGCTTTATACCTAATAATGATAAAGCTGGTTTCATTTGGGCATTCGGTGGAACTAATGATAATTATTCTAGTTATTCGACAAAGTGGCCTAAATATAAGAATTTAGCTGTTTATTTGATTGATTGCCTGTGCGGTAACCAGGCTAACTTAGATTTCTGGGAAATTGGCTTTCAAGTATTTGGCATTAAAGGGATGGCGCAAATGAAAAACGCCTATTTAGGCAATAAACGAACCTTTGGTAAGCCCAAAGGCTACCAACTGATTGATAACATAATTGCTGAGGTGCAAAAATAAAGTTTGTTTTGGTTTTCACTTTCTTCACTATTTTCACTTAAGAGGGCAATACTGTCCTCTTTTTTTATAGATAGGACTTGTCAGTTTTTCTTCTGGACCATGAATGTTCAATGATGAAATTTAAATGGTTAATTCTATTTTTTTAGTTTTCTTTGTTGATTGTATTATTTCCCGTCCATAAAATAGCCGTTAATTTGTTAATCTCTCCCGTTTTCTAATTTGCTTATTTTCTCTCTATTTTCTTTTAGTTGCACATTAGTAGATTATCATCTATTATCCTCTACTTTAGCACTTTATAGCTTAATTATGTCGTATCTTTGTATTGGCTTAATCCATGATTAATCAGTTAGAAATGATTAATCAAACATCATAAACTCTTTATTAATCTATATTAATCATCGTTAATCAACAATTTATGGCAAAACCAAAATTTACAGTTGGATTCAGCGCCACAGAAGCTCTGTTAGAACGCTGCAAAAATCTTTTCCCAGAAGGAAGAACTCAAGAAGTATTGATTACACTTCTTGATGCTTATGAAAATCAATCGTTAAGTTCGATTAATCTTGTGGATAATAAAATACTCGAAGAGAGTTATCGCTCAGGTGGGAGACAATTAGAAGTTTCACAAGAACCTAGTAATTGGGCAAGTGTTAAACTCACGCTTAATCCATTGGTAGTCGAATTATTGGAAGTTACAGCGAGCCGCTTATCCGATAGATACAAGTGTACAGTAGATCCGATGCAAATTTTAGTAGAAATGTTCACACGATACACGTTGGAACGTTGGAATGAGTGGTTTTATCCTTTTGTCATGCGTGATTATGAGATTATCAACATTGCTAAGCAGATTAATCCTGAGTTAACCACTATTTCACGCATTAAAAAACATCTTGCAAATGATGGATAAATGCATAACTGATTTGATTAATAACCATTTAATAACTTCCTAGAGAATTCAAAAGAAATGGTTTATCTAAATTGCATCCTGGCACTTTGGTTTCTGAAGAAAATCTTTACTTTTGTAAACCGATTAACGATAGCAGTTCGTGCGTGAGTAAAATTGATGGTTTTCTTACTATCTATCAACCTTATTACTAAATTAATCAATGATTAAGCAGACTATGGAATATTATAAATCGATGTATAAATATGAATTAGCTGATGCAGCAGGCGTTTCTATGTTTACCTTTAGGAGATGGCTGGAAGCATGTGAGGAAGATTTAATCAGATTGGGCTATAAAAAAACGCAAAAGTTTTTAACGCCAATAGTTGTGAAATTTTTGTGCGAGAAGTATGGAATTA
>JAGNSM010000203.1 GCA_017988045.1 Fusobacteriaceae bacterium | reverse complement strand
TTGTGGTTAATAATCATAATATTTCCTCCTTGAAATTTTAAGTTGGCATCCGTGCCTTTTTTTGTTTCCATTATTAAATTTAAAAACTAAAAATTATATCAACAAATTTTTTGATTATCTAATATTTAATTTATAATACTATTAGGTTAAAAATTTTTGTTGATACTATCTTTCGATTTTAAATCTTATCTTACTCCTAGTAAAGTCAGCACTCCTTGTGCTTCTGTATTAGCGTGGGCTTGCATAGCGATTCCTGTTTGCATTACTATTTTATCTGCTATTACCTTAGACATCTCTTCTGCCATGTCAGCATCTCGAATTCTGCTTTCACTATTGGCAAGATTATCATGCATAAGCCGAACATTTTGTAATGTATGTTCTAATCTATTAGTTGTAGCCCCTATTCTAGACCGTTCTTCTCCAACTGTTTCTACTGCTTCATCAACAATATTAATAGCTAGTTCTGCTCCATCTCTGGTACTCAAATCAACTTTATCAACACCTATACTCTGAGCATCCATATTTTTTATTTGTAGTCCATAGATTTCATCTTTATTAGCACCGATAGCAAATTTAAATTCATTTTTCTGAGAGCCATCAATTAACTGCTTTGTATTAAAATGTGTGTATTTTGCGATTTCATCTATATTTTTAATAAGTTCTTTAACTTCTAGCTGAATCTTATCTCTTTCACTACTTACATTAGTATCATTAGCTGATTGTACAGCTAGTTCTCTAATTCTTTGAAGCATAGCATGAGTTTCATGTAACGCACCTTCTGCTGTATTTACCATACTCATTGCATCTTGAGTATTGGTCATAGCTTTACCCAGTCCTCTTATTTGACCTCTCATTTTTTCAGAAATTGCAAGTCCTGCTGTATCATCTGCTGAACGATTTACTCTGTATCCTGAGTTAACTCTTTCCATTCCTTTACTCATACTCTCTTGTTTTTCTGAAAGCATTCTAGTCGTGGTTTTAGCAACAATATTATTGTTAATCCTCATATTTTACCACCACCTATTATCCATTTAATAGTTGCAAAATACCTTGTGGTGCTGCATTTGCTTGTGCAAGCATTGCTGTTCCACTTTGTGCGATAATTTTATTTTTAGAAAACTCCACTATCTCATTAGCCATATCTGCATCTCTTATTCTAGATTCAGCAGATTGTAAATTTTCTTCAGAAACTTTTAAATTATTTATTGTATGTTCAAGTCTATTTTGCATAGCTCCATATCTTGCTCTTTCTGCCGAAACTGTTTCTAACGCTGTATTAATTAATTCAATAGCTTTATTTGCTTCATCTTGCGTAGCTACCGATACTGTTCCACCACTTTTAGTTTCCAAAACAGGATTCCCATCAGAATCTAATTTTGCAGTTCCATCTGCATTTGTTGCAGGTACTTTAGAATCTGACCCTGCAATTCCAAGTGTAATTGCATCCATTTGACCCAATTTTAAATTTACTGTTTGACCTTTATTTGCTCCTACTTGAAAATACAATCCAGCCTCAGCAAACTCTCCTGTAATAAGTTTTTTAGTGTTAAATTCTGTAGCTTGACTAATTCTATCTAACTCTTGACGCAACTGTTCAATCTCTTGTTGAACAGCTATTCTGTCTTTGTCAGTGTTAGTATCATTGGCTGCTTGAACCGATAATTCTCTCATTCTTTGCAATATCGAATGAGTTTCATTTAGAGCACCCTCTGCTGTTTGAATAAGAGATATAGCATCATTCGAATTTTTCGTTGCCATTTTAAGACCTCTTATTTGCGCTCTCATTTTTTCTGATATAGCCAACCCTGCTGCATCATCTGCTGCTCTATTTATTCTTAACCCTGATGAAAGTCTTTCTAACGAGTCATCAATCTTATCATTTATTGTTGTTAAGTTCCTATATGCGTTCATTGCTGTAATGTTATGATTGATTCTCATTTCGTCCTCCACTCACTTTCTTTTTTTGACATCCTTGTCGTAAATAAAAAAACCGATTTATGATTTTTTCATAAACCGGTGGTTATAAGATTATCTTAGATTCTTTATTAAAATTTGTACTCAAACTAAAGAGTTTTTCTCTTTTCTTAGTTTCATTTCAAATTCTAATAATCTAATCCGTTAGATTCTCTTACTTAAACCTCCGTGTTTAAGGTTTTTTAAAGAGCTTCTCTGCTCTGTTATTCATGAACTTCCTGTCCACTTCTTAATTATCGTCAAGTTTTTTATAAACTTTAACTTTTTTTAATATTTTTTTGAAACACCCATCGGCATTAGGAAGACTCTCTAATGCTAAAGCAGTTATCTACAGAAAAGTACTAGCTTTTATCTGTCGACCACTCCTTTAGTCTTAACTTGGCCTCCTTGCCAAATGATTTTTCGAAAGCTTTACTGCTTTATTCACTTACCTTTTAATTATCGAAACTTTTTCAAATTTCTTTAACTTTTTTTTATTTTTTTTATTATCTTTAAAAATTCTATTTTTTCCTACAAATTATTTATCGTCTATTCCTAAAGATACTTTAACATTTTTTTTAATTTTTTTAATTTTAGCCATTAACCTTTCAAATTAAAGTGCATACTTTATTCTAAAATAAAAAGTCGCCATAAGGCGACCCATTATTATTTAGTAAATTCTTCTGATTTAATTACTTCTCCACTATCTGATTTAAATTCAAATTCAATTCTTCTATTTAATTTTCTATTTGCATCAGAATCATTTGGCACTTTAAAGTTTGTTTCTCCTCTACCAACAGTTACTATTTTGATATCATCAGGATTTTTAACAACTTTTTTAACCATTTCAGCTACTGTTTGAGCTCTTTCTTTAGAAAGCATTAGATTTAACTCATCAGTTCCTGTATCATCAGTATACCCAACTACAGATAAAGTCCCTTTTAATCCATCAAGTACATAAACTCCATCTTGTAATCTTTTCTTTTGAACATCTGTTAATTCTGTTACATTAACTTCATAGCCAACAATTATTGGTAATGATCTTTCTCCTGCAACAAACTCTTTTAATTCTTTTTCAGTAATTTCACTATTCTTATCAACTATAATCACTGGTTCAGTTTTTCTAGTTATATTTCCTTTTTTATCTACAGCCACTACTTCTAACGCATATCTTCCTGTAGGTAATCCTTCTGCACTAAAAGTCCCATCTGCTTCAACAGGTACAGCTTTCCCATTTAAATATGTTTCAGTTATTTTAGCTTTTCTCTCTGTAACTCCATATGTCCAAGTTACTTTATCTCCTTCTACCTGAGAAATTAGAGACACTTCTGGTCCTGTTGTATCTATCGTTCTTCCAAATACATAAGCCACTTT
>JAGNSM010000202.1 GCA_017988045.1 Fusobacteriaceae bacterium | reverse complement strand
TGTCTCAGAATCAAAACTTTGCATTCCAAGTTGCTCTGATTTTTTAACAATTTCAGGTATTCTTCTCATACCTTCTTCAGTACTTATAAGCTCTTGCATAGTTCCTGTATTAATAAGAACCTCTGCTACTACTCTTTTTCCACCCTCTAGCGTTTTCAATAATCTTTGAGAAACAATGGCTCTTATATTTTCTGCCAATTGGAATCTCAAACTCTTAGATTTTTCTGGCGGAAAAAAGTCCAATATTCTTGAAATTGACTTTGACGCATTGATTGTATGTAATGTTGATATAACTAAATGCCCTGTTTCAGATGCTTTTATTGCTGCTTCTATAGTCCCTTGGTCTCTTAACTCTCCAAGAAATATAATATCTGGATCTTGTCTTAACACATATTTTAAAGCAGTTTTATAATCTTTAACATCATCAGGTATTTCTTTTTGATTTATGATACATTTCTTATCTCTGTGAAGATACTCTATTGGTTCTTCAAAAGATATGATATTTTTAGTAAAATTTTGATTTATATAATCTAACATTGACGCAACTGTTGTTGATTTTCCCGAACCTGTTGCCCCTGTTACAAGTATTATTCCATTTTGATGTTTCGAAATATCTTTTAATACTTGAGGTAATTTTAATTCTTCTATTGAAGGTATTTCAAAAGGAATCGCTCTGATTACTATAACAAAGCTTCCTCTAGCTATTGAAACATTTACTCTGAATCTTCCAAGTCCCGGAACTGAATAAGAAAAATCCGTAGAAAGTTCGTCATCTAGTTCTTCTTGTCTTTTTTTATTTGTAACCATTTCTTTTACAAAATTTATCATAGCTTCTTGGCTTAATGGCGGTTCGTTATCTAATCTTTCCAATTCTCCATTTACCCTTATAATTGGCTTGTTTCCCACTTTCAAATGTAAATCCGAACCATTTTTCTCTACTAATTGTTTCAGTAAAATTGCTATCATTAGCTCACCCCTTATTATTAACTACTATAATTTTAACTCATTTATCAAGAGTTTTCAATAGGAAGCCTATTATAATTATACTTTTATTAAAATAAATAACAAAACTTTCTACTAATAAGTTTCTATAATTTCAAATTAGGTTTTTCAGTTTCTTTATTTAGAGATTTTGTAGTCACTTCACAATGGTCTCCTATACACTCACTAAGCTGTAAATCAAGAGCATCTACAGATATTTTTATTTCCCAAGCTGATAAAGTCAAAGAAATCATAAGTAAAATAAGCGATACTGCAAAACTTATTTCTCCAAGACGATTTTTCTCAAAAAATAATAAAAACATAGAAAATACACAGAAAAATAGAGATAATATTGCATAAAATTGCATATTTTTTATAATATGTACTCTTTTTTTCAAATTATCTATTTGGGAACTTATCAATTCATTATCATCTTCTTTCTTCTTTTCATGTAAATCTCTAATTACCCCTGCTATTGCTGTAAATCTATTAGTATAAGCAAGTAGTAACAATGAAATTGTTGAAAATACTACTGCTGGCGTTGTTAATGTTAACATTTTTTCCTCCTAAAACTGTTTTGTTGATATAAGTATCTCTCTTAAACTATAATAAAGACTTATCATAAAAAAAATAAGAGCAAGAGCAAAACTTTCTCTTTGAAGTCTATATTCTATCAAAATCAAAAAAATCGATATTGTTGCACTTAATAAAGAATATAATGAAAACATCTGCAATTTTTTTATATATCCTAGTCTTTTTCTAAAAAGCTCTATGTTTTCAAAATCTTCTTTTCCCAAATTTACTTTTTTATCCTTAAAAAAATCTCTTATGATTCTTGCAATTGCTAAATATCGGTTATTATATCCCATTAATAACATTGAAATAGCAGAAAAAAGATAACTTGGTATCATTATATCCATTATTCTCTCCTCTCTTTTCCTTGATAAATCTTCTTTTCCTTCAAAAGTTTATTTATCCCATTAAGTATCCCTCTTTTATCAGTACTCCATTTAGGCTCGTACAAATCTTTCCAAGGAGCATCTCCAGTTAATCTATGAATCACAATTTTCTTATCTAATCTAGAAATAATCTCCGTTACTAGACTAATATATTCTTCTTTTTTCATTATTTCAAAAGGATTACTTTTATAATATTCAAATAACCCTGTATTTTTAAGTATATACAATAAATGAAGTTTTATTCCCCATGTTTTCTGCTCATTTATATAATCAATTGTACTAAACACATCATTTTTATTTTCATTGGGTAATCCTATTATCACATGTGTCACAACTTTAATATTTCTTTTATTTAACTCTTTCATCTTTTCAGTAAATATTTCTGTTTTATATCCACGATTTATAATTTCTGCTGTTTTGTCATTAACAGTTTGTAGTCCAATCTCTATCCACAAATGAGTCTTTTCATTAAATTTTGATAAAAGCCCTAAAACTTCTTCAGAAAGACAATCTGCCCTTGTTGCAATTGCAATTCCTACTATATTTGGATGTTTGATAGCTTCTTCATAAATAGTTCTCAAATAGTCTATATTTCCATATGTTCCAGTAAAATTTTGAAAATATGCTATATATTTTTTATCTACACCTTTCTCCAAAAATTTTATTTGCTCATTAATTTGATTAGTTATACTGTTTTTTCTATTTCCCGCAAATTCTCCACTTCCACTCTCACTGCAAAATATGCATCCTTTATAACTCAAAGTTCCATCACGATTTGGACAAGTAAATCCTCCATCCAAAGAAACCTTAAATATTTTTTCTCCAAATTTTTCTTTCAAATAATAATCTATATTATTAAAACTTTTTTCTCCCCAAATCATCTGTTAATACACCTCATTTTATTATAACATTTTTTCCTTAACAAAAAAAGAAAAAGATGGAAATCCATCTTTTAAAATTTTGCTCCTATATTAAATGATACATTTGAAGATGTTGCATCTTTTGTGTCAAATCCATCTGTTTTTATCTTATAAATATTATAATCATAGTTTACTGACAAATCTATAAAAGAAAAACTCATTCCTAACCCACCACTTAAATATGTAACTCCTGCTAAATCATTATAATAAATATCTAATGGATTATTATATTCCTTCACATAATCTCCTTCAGCAGCATATGGATACCCAAATCTTAAATGAAAATATGGATTAGAAACTGTATCCATTTCAATCTTCCAAATTCCATATATTGTTGCTACTGTTGCTACTGATTTATCAGTAGTATCTTGCTTATAGTTATTAAATTTTATCCCAACTCCCACTTTTCCTGGCAAATTTTGAATATTAAGTTCATCTGCATACATCTCCAAATAGATACCTAAATCATCT
>JAGNSM010000077.1 GCA_017988045.1 Fusobacteriaceae bacterium | reverse complement strand
CAAAAAAGTGCTTAGGCTGGATGACACCATTTGAAGTTCATTGGGGAGAAAAGTTGCAATTAACTTGACAATGTGGGTATTAATAAGAATTTAATGATATCCAAAACTCCTCCTAAATAATTAAAATGTATACCTAGTGATAATATAAATAAAAGAGTTCATAATTCTAATAATAGTAACCTTTTATTTGTTTTACCTTAAATATATTACAAATATTCAAATTAAAATATCGCCAAGTTTATTATTGCTATTTTTTTATTTACAAATTTTATATTTATTCTTAAAAGAGAGATGATACAATTAATTTTGAATGGGAAAATAGCAAAACCCACATATTTCTAATTTTTCAAACTATGAGATAGTAGTTACCTGATTTTTAATATTCCTTATTATCAGAGTTAAAATCAACTTTATAATAAATTGAGAATATTAAAGGCAATATCACAAGAACTAATAAGATAACAAAAATTAATCCATTCATCATTGTTAATGCCATTGTCGAAAATAGTGGACCTCCAGATAGCCATAGAGGAATCAACCCACAAATTGTTGTAGAAGTTGTTAAAATAATAGGTCTTAACCTTGTAATGCAAGAATCTACTATAGCAATATGTAAATCTTTTCCCTCTTTCATTTCTATATCAATTCTATCCATTAAAACTATTGCTGTATTAATTGTAATTCCTGCTAAAGCTATTAACCCAAGCAAAGGCATAAACCCAAAATCTCTTCCCGATAGCACCAATGTCAAAGATATTGGAATAATTATAAAAGGAATTAAAGACACAATTACCGCTATTTTTTTATATGAATTAAATTGGATTACAAGAAGCAGAGTGATTAACATTACTGCAATAGGTAAAACTTTTATAATAGAATCAATACTTTCATTAGTTGTCTCTAATTCTCCACCTATTTCATAAGAATACCCATATCCCCATTTTACTTTTTCCTTTTCAAGAACTGGTATTAACTTTGTATTTAACATTTCAATCGAATTATATCCATCTCTTAAATCTGCTGTAATTGTAATAGTTTTTAAACTATCTGTCCTATAAATTACAGATGGTTCCCAAGCAAATTTAATATCAGCAATTTGACTCAAATTTACAGATTGTCCTGTTACCAAAGAAAATATTTTAGCATTTTCTATATCACTAAAATTGTTATTTCTTGATTCTTTTGCTCTCAAAATAATTGGAGTAACATCTGTATTTTCTCTAAAACTACTAGCGTTATATCCATCAATCATTGTATATAAAGACCCTGCAACATCTTGACTGGTCATATTTGCTTTTCTTGCTTTTGATTGATTAATATCAACTATTACTTTTTTAGATTTTAAGCCCCAATCATCTTGGATATTTTTAGTTCCTTCTGTATCTCTAACAATTTGTTTTATTTGCTCAGTAATTTTGTAAAGTTTATCTACATCTTTTCCTTTTAATTTAATTTGTATTGGCTTTCCTACAGGAGGACCCATTTCTAATTTTGTAATAGTTAAATCCATATCAGGATATTTATTTTCCACGTATTCTTCTAGCATTTTTTTTGCTTTTGGAATAACCTTATCTGAAGTCAAATTAATCAACATAAAAGAGTATTCTGGTGATGATAACTCTGGTGAAAAAGAAAGATAAAATCTAGGAGCACTTTCTCCAATAAAGGTTCCCCAAGTTGTTATTCCTTCTTTAGGATATTTTTTAGTAGTTCCTCCTGTTAAAAACAAATCAATTATTCCGCCACTTTTAGGTTTGTTTTCAACTTCTAAATTATTTTTTATATATTTATCAATATCTTTCATAATTACTTGGGTTTGTTTTATAGAAGTTCCACCTGGCATTTTAAATGTTGCTGTCATTATTGGTTTATCAGCATTTGGAATAAAAATAAAGGGAACACTATTAATTCCTATTACTCCAAAAACTAAGATGATAATCATTACAATTAAAGATAAATATTTCTTTTTAAGCAAAAATATTAATCCACTTTTATATTTTTTATATATAGGACCATTGTATGTTTCTTCTTTTTTTTGAACTTTAATATATAAAACACAAAGTAAAGGAATTAGTGTCATTGATAAAACCCAAGAAACTATAAGTGTAATAGAAATAACTTGGAATAATGATTTGCAAAACTCTCCTACATCTGACTGTGCTAAACCAATAGGTAAGAAAGCACAACAAGTTGTTAATGATGAAATAAGTAATGGTAAGACTAGTTCGCTAGAAGATTCTTTCACAGCTGATATTACATCTTCACCATTTTCCATTTTCACCATTATGCTCTCAGAAACAACAATTGCATTATCAACTAGCATTCCAAGTGCAATAATAAGAGCTGCAAGAGAAACTTGCTCGACCATAATATTGAAAAAGGACATAATTAGAAAAGTGATAGACACTATAATTGGTATCATTGCCGCAATAAGAAATCCTGTACGCAATCCTAAAAATATTAATAGTACGAAAACTACTGTGATTATACTTTGTATTAAAGAAGCAGAAAAACTATTGATTTTATTTTCTACAATACTTGGCTGAAAAGAAACGAGCTCAGCATCTACCCCTACTGGTAATATTTCTTCCATAGATTTCAATTTATTTTTAATGTTTTTTCCTAATTCAACAATATTTCCATCATCTTTCATTGATATAGCTAATGCTATTCCTGATTTATTATTAACTCTAAATTCAGATTCAATTGGATCAGGATAATCTTTATAAACTCTTGCTATATCTTTTAGATAAAAAGATTGATTAGAATTTGGTATACTTATAATCGTTTGCTCTAAATCCTCTATGGAGTTAAAGTTTCCTGATGGCTCTAAAGATATCATTTCACTATCTATATAAATGCTTCCGCCGGGAATAACAATATTTGTTGCTTCCAAAATTTGTTGTAATTGATAAGGAGATACTCCAATTTCTGCAAGTTTATCATTTTTATATTCAACAAAAATTCTTTCTTCTTGATTTCCGATAATATTAACCTTTGCAACATTTGGAATTGTCAAAAGCTCATCTTTCATATTGTCAGCAATCTTTTTTAATTCTTTAGGAGTATAACCTTCTCCCGAAACTCCAATTATTGACCCATAAACATCTCCAAATTCATCATTGACAAAGGGTCCAATTGTATTTGATGGTAAACTTAAATTTGAAACTTTTCTTCTTAACTTATCCCAAATAGGTTGCATATCATAGTATTTGTTAGAAACTTCTACCGTTACCATTGAAAATCCATTTTTACTAGTACTTTTTACCTCTTTAATCTCAGGGATTTCTGAAACAGCTTCTTCAATTTTATCTGTAACTAACTCTTCTACCCTTTTAGGACTAGCCCCCGGAAAATATGTAACAACAATTGCTGACCTAATAGTAAAACCAGGGTCTTCTGCTTTTGGCATAGAAAAATAAGAAAATATTCCTCCAATAAAAGCTAGTATAACTATTGTGAGGGTCACAACTTTATTTTTTATTGCTAATTCTGTAATTTTCATTATTTACCCTCCTCATAAAGTTTGACTTTTTGCCCTTCAACTATTCTATTAACTCCTGCTGTAACAATCTTTTCATTTTTTGTTAAACCTGAAATAACTTCAATTCTATTATTTATTATGTTACCTATTTTTATTTTCTTTTTAACAATAATTCCTTGATTATCTTGAATATTCTCTATAACGTATACAAACTTTTCTTTGCTATTATCTTCATTAACAGAAAGTAGTGGAAGCGTAATGATTTCTGATTTATCATTTGTTATAAATTTTACTTCTACCCCCATTCCTATTTTCAAATTTGCATTGGGATTATCAATGCCTACTTTTGCAATATAAGTTCCTCCAAATCCAGTGGAACTATTTCCAATTTCTGTTATAGTTCCTTCAAATGTTTGATTAAGCGTAGTTATCAATACATTAGCTTTATCACCTAATTTTATATTGTTAATAAAATTTTCTGAAACATAAATTTCTGCTTGTAATTTTTCATCAACATCCAATCTAAATATAGGCATTCCAGCACTTACATTTTCATTTTCTTGAGCCATTTGCATAGCAATTGTTCCGTCTTCTGGAGCACGTAATTCTGTATAGGATAACTGAAGTTTAGCTAGTTCAACTTGAGTTAGTGTAGACTTTAACACCGCATTACTTGCTGATTTTCCTGTTTTAGATTGCTCGTATTGTGAATGTGTTTGGTCTTGTTTTGCAAGAGTTTCTTCATATACAGCTTTTGCTAGAGCTAACCCTGCCTTTGCCTGTTCCACTCCAGAATTTGCTTGTTCTACTGATAATTTTGCATTATCGTATATATTTTGAGCAATATTATCATTTAAATACAATTGTTTATATCTTTCAAATTCCTTTTTTGCAAGAGTTTGAGATGAAACAGCACTATTGTACATAGCTTCTGCTTGCTTTATAGCCGATTGAGCTTGGGTTATACCTGTTTTTGCTTGGGCTATTCCTGTTTTTGACTCAGTAATTACTAAACTACTATTTAAATAAGCAGCTTTCCCTTGTTCATATCCAGCTATAGCTTGTTCTACTTGTAGTCTGTAAGGATTTTTGTCAAGAACAGCGAGTAATTGCCCCTTTTTTACTTTGTCTCCTATTTTTACATAAACTTTTTCAATAGAGCCGTTAACTTTAAAGCTCAAATTTGATTGTAAATACGGGTTTAAAGAACCTGAAAATTTTTGTGATGCTTTATCATCACTACCTAAAACAGTTTCATATTTAACGGTTTTAATTATTTCAGAATTATCCTTTTTATCTTTGTCACAAGAAACAATTGTTAAAACTATTATTGCCATAAATGCTATTTTTTTTATATTTAAATTCATAAGAATTCCTCCATTATTTTATGTTTAATTCTAAATCTTTTAAAAATCCATCTTTTTCTTCATTACTTTTTAAAATATAGAAATCTCCATAGAGTCTTTCTGTTTTCATCATTTCAAACATTAAATCATAAGTTGTTGTTATATTATATTGTTCAGCAGAAAACAATGTATTTTGTGAGTCTATTAAATCAAAAGTAGAACTAACTCCTTTTGAATAAGTATCTTCTATAATTTTTAGTGCTTCTTTTGCCGAATTTAATGATATTTCTGAACTTTTAGTTTTTGAATATTCAGAGATTATCTTTGAAATTTGACTTATTAACTGTTGTTCAATATATGTTTCAGTCATATTTTTTTGAATTTGAAGACTTTCAATATTTTTCTCAGCAATTTTTCTATCTGCACTTAACTCTCCACCATCGTATATTGGAAGTTTAAATCCTATTCCAATACTCCAATCTCTATCATCTGGATTTCCCAATAAAGATGTAACTGGTTTTAAATAATCAGGTACACTAGAGCTATCCATTTTTTCTGAACCTGCACCTTCTGAAATGATATTATTTACTGAATAAGACGCTTGTAATGCAACAGTAGGAATATATCTTTTACTTTTTGCATTTTCTTCTAGTCTCTTTTGAATTTCAATTCCATAATCTAAACTTTTTATATCTGAAGATTCTTTTGTTGTTTGATTCAACATAAATTTAACCAAAGTTTTTACATTATTTTGATTAGATATATAACTAAAAATTTTAGGATTACTTGTTATTAAGTAAGGATTATCAAGAGTCAAATTTTTTATGTATAATTCCCTATTTAAATCATAATTCATAATTCTTTTTAAATTTGTTTTAGCAACATCTATGTTTAGCATTACTTCTATCCATTGACTTTCATTTTCAGAAAATTCATTTTCAAAGATAAAGATGTCTGCTTTACCAGAATTTCCTACAGCTTTTTTCTCTTTTGCAATATTTAATTGTTTTTCTAAACGTTCCAAATTACTTTTTTGAATTCTTCCATAAGACTCTAGTTTTAATACTGTAAAATACGCTTCTGAAACTTCAATAATTATATCTCTTTCAGCTTTTTTAAGTTCTTCTTCTTTTAATTTTTTTTGTTTATTTAAAACTTCAACATTCATATTTAAATCTTCATTTAAAATTACTTGTGTTAAAGTTATCCCTGCACTTAAAGTTTTTTCAGCAGGTGTTAGAATGCTTTCTGCTCTATCTTTATCAATTTGAAGAGCTGTAGCAGTAAAATCCAATTTAGGTTTATAATTAGATTTAGCTTTTTTTATATTTAAATCTGAAATTTCAACTTCTTTTTGTAAATTTTTAATAGTTTGATTATTCTCCATAGCAATTTGAATAATCTCTTTTAAATCTAGAGCTTCTTCTGAATTTTCTGGTAAAAAATTAATAATTTTGTTTTTTGCAAGAACATTCCATTGAGGCCATTTATTTGTTTTCTTGATAGCTTCCATATTAAAAGTCAATTTTGGCTCAATATTATCTATAGATGTAACAGGAGAATCTATTTTTTTAGTAGATAAATATTCACCTATGTTAATTGCCATTAATCTTAATCTCTTCTTGTATTCTCTATCAAAGTCGTATTCTCCAAGAGTTTCAAATTCATTATTATTGAGAGACAAAATATTGAAACTTGGAATACTGCTTTTATAAATTTCATTCATCAAAAAATTATAATTTTTTTTATCAATATTTTCATATACTCCCAAAGCAATAGCTTGAGAATTCTTAATTTTATTTATAGTTTCATTTAAGTTTTTATTATCTGCTATAATTATATCTAAATCTTTATCTTCCAAATTAATAATAGAAAGTTCTCTTATTGTTTCATATGTATCAGTGTCAAGAATAACTGTTAATCTATTAAATGGAAATATTTTTCTAAATTCTTCTTTTTGATAATTAAAATCTATTTTCCCTTCAATGTAATTTAAATTTTTTGCTTTTGAAACTTTATTTGTATTTTTAAAGATTAGAGGTACAAATACAGGTTTTCTAAAGTCATCTCTCTTAATTGTTTCATTTGAAATAATAAGTCCAGCAGAAATAACTATATCAACAGTACTATCATTAAGAAGTATATCTAATTTCTTATTAATCTCGCTCTTATCATTATTATTCTGCAATAACTGTTTATCTTTTGGAAAACTTATGTCATATTCATTCCCAATTAAATCTGCAATTTCTTTTTCAATTAAATGTAATCCGTGAGTAGAAACAAATTCATCATAAAGAATTCCAATTTTTATAGCTTCTTTTTCTTTTGAAAAAGTCGAGAAAGCTAAAAAAATAAAAGTTAAATAAAGTAACAATTTTTTCATTTTATCTCCTTTTGGTACTGAAATAGTTTTTATAGTGCCATGATATATAAAAACTTTAATTTTGTCAATTTAAATTTTAAAGATTGATAAAAAATAAAAAATAATATAGAATGATTTGTAATAAATTCTATTTTAGGAGAATAATAATGGATGAAAAAATTTATTTTAAAGTAATAGAACTTTTTTCGGAAAAAGGGCCGAGATTTACAATTGAAGAATTAGCAAGAGCTTTAGGTACAAGCAAAAGAACTATCTATGAAAATTTTAAAGATAAAGAAGCTTTACTTGACAAAACTATCGATTTTTTTTTCAAAGATATAATTGAAGAAGGAGAAGAGATTTTAAATGATAAAACATTAAGCAAAAATGAAAAAATAATAAAATCATTTAATTCAAAACCAGATATAGAATCTATTGGTTCAGTTGTTAGGCATATAAATGAACTAGATCGATATTTCCCTTTATTGTTTAAAAAGACTGAAGCTTGTCTTGACAAAGTTTGGGATGGTGTAATCGAATTTATCTGTGAATCAGAAGAAATTAAGGAACTCTCAAATGCAAAACGAGTAATTTTAAAGTTAGTTTTAAATGAATCTATGAAAAAGCTTATGGACTATGAATTCCTTGTTAAAAATAAAATAAGTTATGAAGATGGAATGGATATGTTGGTGGAACTAATGATTAATGGTGTTTTGAAAGATAAATAGTTTAGTGTTATTTAATAAAAAAGGAAGAATAGTTTGTGATTTTTTGTTCGATACTCTCTAATCTAGAATTTTTTTAGAAAGTCTCGTATTGCTCTAAAAATGAAAAATAGATTTAATCTTCCTTTTCCAATACTCTTTACATCGTAAATTTTTATTATTCGAAAAATTCTATATATTCTTCTATTTTATTTAAGTAATTCTAAGCTAAAATTTAATATCTTTCAAAATTAAATCACTAGGTTACTAAAACCTAATTTTCTTAATTTGACCAAACTTTCTATTTTTTTTCTTAACTTTTCAATCGATAAATAACCCTTAAATAAAATTTCAATATTATCTCAATTGACAATAACCAATTAGTGGAATATAATTTTCCATATAGAATAGAAAGGACTGATGATTATTGAATAATGTTTTAAATATCATAAAAAATAATGGATTAACTTTTGAACAGAAAATTAACTCTTTAGCCAAAGAGGCAGAAAATAGTATTTGTGTTTTAGATATTACTAAAAAAACTCAAGAGTATCTTGAAAAAGGAATTATTTGTGACCTTTTCGAGGGAAATATTCCTTTTAGACCAAGATATATTGTTCCAGATTATGAAAAATTTATGAGAAATGGTTCAAAATTTTTAGAATTAACTCCCCCAACTAATATTTGGGAAGCAACGAATAACCTTTTAATCTTGTATAAGCATGTTCCTTCTATAACGACTATGCCAGTATATATTGGGAATATTGATTACCTTTTAGAACCGTTCATTTTGGATGAAAATGAATCCAAATTAGCAATAAAATTATTCTTAAAGCATATTGATTCAACAATTACAGATTCATTTTGCCATGCAAATATTGGCCCTCTAGAAACAAAAGCTGGAAATATTATTTTAGAAGTAATGAAAGAATTAGAGTTACCAACACCAAATCTAACTCTAAAATATAATAACAATACTTCACAGAAGTTTTCTATAAAGGCTATTGAAACTGCTTTGGTAACAGCAAAGCCTAGTTTTGCTAATGAACCTATTTTTACTAAAGATTTCAAAGGAGATTTTGGTATAGTTAGTTGTTATAATGGACTAAAAATTGGTGGAGGAGCTAGTACTCTTGTAAGAATAAGATTTGGAAAACTAGCTAAAGAATCTAAATCAATAGAAGATTTCTTCAACAAAATTTTACCAGAAGTAACTAAAGAACTCTTAGGTTATATTGATGAAAGATGTAAGTTTTTGATGGAAGAAAGTGGATTCTTTGAGAGTAGTTTTTTGGTAAAAGAGGGATTAATTGAAAAAGAAAAATTTACTGGATTAGCTGGAGTTGTAGGAATTGCAGATGCAGTTAACTATCTTTTAAAATCTGAAAATCAAAATGACAGATTTGGATATAGTGAAAATGCCAATAAATTGGGCTTGAAAATCATTGAAGAGTTTCACAATCTAGTTAATCAACACGAATCTAAATATGCAGGTGAATTTTTTGGAAGAAAACATCTTTTACATGCTCAAGTAGGTATAGATACTGACCGTAATGAGAGTCCAGGATGTAGAATCCCTGTAGGGGAAGAACCTCCATTGCTAGAGCATCTCGTTCAGTCTGCACCTTTTCATTCCTATTTCCCTAGTGGAATTGGAGATATCTTTGTTTTTGATGAAACCTACAAGAAAAATCCCGAAGCTATTTTAGATATTATAAAAGGTGGATTTAACGAAAACTTACGATATTTTTCTTTGTATTCTTCTGAATGCGATGTTGTTAGAGTTACTGGATATTTAGTAAAAAAATCTGAGATGAATAAACTTGAAAAGGGAGAGTCTGTCTTAAGAGATACTGAAGTTTTAGGTAAAGGAGCTAGAGACAATGGAAAAGCTTTGGAAAGAAGGCTTAGAAAAGAGAACTAATGAAGGTTTTAGTTAATAAAATTATAAAGTTTAGTAATGTAGATGGCCCTGGTAATAGAATTGCTATATTTCTTCAAGGATGTAATATGCATTGTCGTTATTGTCATAATCCTGAAACAATAAATCTTTGTAATAATTGTGGTTTATGTATAAAAACTTGTCCAACAAAGGCAATTAGTTACAGTTCTAATAGAGTAACTTGGAATAAAAATTTGTGCATAGAATGTGATTCGTGTACAAAGTATTGTGAAAATTACTCAAGCCCCAAAACAACTGCTTATTCTATTGAAGAGCTC
>JAGNSM010000076.1 GCA_017988045.1 Fusobacteriaceae bacterium | reverse complement strand
ACAGTTTCATTTACAAATTCTCTTTCTGTTTTTGCTATATTTAAGAATCTTTTGTACCCTTCTGCAAATTCAAAAATGTCCTTTTTCTTCTGCTCATCAGCTTTTAGCCATCCATTTTGTTGTTTTCTTAACATTTTATTACTCCCTTCTTTAGTAAGCATAAAAGGTCGAACCTAAGTTCAACCTTTTTATAATAACTATTTATTTAATCTTTTTTTAAGAATTTCAGTTTCTTTTTCAAATCCAGGTTTTTCTAATAAAGCAAACATGTTTTTCTTGTAAGCCTCTACTCCTGGTTGATCAAATGGATTTATTCCTAATAAATATCCACTTACAGCACAAGCTTTTTCAAAGAAATAGAATAAGTATCCTAAGTAGAATGCATCAGCTTTAGGCATATTAATTATTAAATTAGGTACTCCACCATCTGTATGAGCTAAGATAGTTCCTGCTGCTGCCATTTTATTTACATAATCTAACTCTTTTCCAGCTAAGAAATTAAGACCATCTAAATCAGCTTCATCTGCTTCAATAACTATTTTATCTTCTACTGTTTCAATATTTACTAATGTTTCGAATAGGTTTCTTTTTCCATCTTGGATAAATTGTCCTAAAGAGTGTAAATCAGTTGAAAAATCTGCAGATGCAGGGAATATTCCTTTGTTATCTTTTCCTTCTGATTCTCCAAATAGTTGTTTCCACCATTCAGCAACAAAATGTAATCTTGGTTCGTAGTTAATTAACATTTCAATATCTTTACCTTTTTTATGTAAAATATTTCTGATTACAGCATATTTATATATATCATTTTCTTCAAAAGGAGCTTTACTAGCTTCTCTTCCTTGTGCTGCCCCAGCCATCAAATCATCTATAGAGATTCCCGCTGCTGCTATTGGTAATAATCCTACTGCTGATAAAACAGAGAATCTTCCTCCAACATCATCAGGTACTACAAAAGTTTCATAACCTTCACCTGTTGCTAAAGTTTTTAACGCTCCTCTAGATTTATCTGTAGTAGCAAATATTCTTTCTTTTGCACCAGACTTTCCGTATTTTTCTTCTAACATTTTTTTGAATACTCTAAATGCAATTGCAGGCTCAGTAGTTGTTCCTGATTTAGAAATGACATTTACAGAGAAATCTCTGTCTCCTACTAATTCTACTAAATGTTTTAAATATGTTGGTGACATATTTGTTCCTGCAAAATATATTTCAGGAGTTCCTCTTTTTTCTCTTGATAAGTTATTATAAAAAGTACTTGATAAGAAATCTATAGTAGCTTTTGCTCCTAAATATGATCCTCCAATACCTATAACAATTAATACTTCTGATTGTTTTTGAATTTTTTCAGCTGCAGCTTTAATTCTTGCAAACTCATCTTTATCGTAGTTAACTGGTAAGTCAACCCATCCTAAAAAGTCACTTCCTGCTCCTGATTTTTCCTCAATAGTTTTTGCTGCTAATTCAGCTTGAGTTTTTAAATAATTAATTTCACTTTCTTTAACATATCCTAATATATTAGAATAGTCTAACGATATTTTTTTCATTTCTCCTCCTCAATGTTATAAATATATTATATTTTTTTTCTGTTTCTTTGAAGTTCAAATAAGTATGAAATAAATTGTTCTCGAAGTTTATTATCTAAATTCAAAAACTCTACTCCATATTCATATTGATTTTCGGATTTATTAACTCTCCATTTTACTATTCCTTTAAGATCATCTATTCTAGTTCCATTGGTCAAATCAAAATTCATTATCACTATATCATTTTTTTCAAATAACGCTCTTGATGTTAAGCAAAATCCTCCACCACTTAAATCTATACTTACACCTTGCTTTGATTTTTCTTCATCTTCTTTTTTTAAGGCTATCATTAGATTTACTGGCATTCTAAAAAACTCTCTTCTTTGTTCTTTAATCATTTTTTTAGGAAATTCAACTCTTATATGTGCATAAGGTTCTAATGCTCTATATTGTATTTTTGCTTTAAAACAGTATATCCCATCATCCTTTTTCACGCTTACCTTAACTTGTTCTCCATTTCTGGCTATAACATATTGCCTATTCTCCATAGGGAGATTTAAATCTAAAGTTTCATGACTTTCGTCTATATCAGATATTTTTGTTAAAAATAATTCCCCATCATAAACATTGTTTATAACTTCCATTTCAACTAAAGTTCCAATTTTCAACATCTTTATTGGATCCATTTTTCCCCCTAAAATACTAGTTCTATTCCAAATTCTATTCTTCCTTGTGCAGCTTCTCTTATGACACCTGTACTACTGTCAAAATCTAAATCTATCATATTGTTATCTGCATCTAATCTTCTATCACTAAAGTCTTCTCCTGTATTTTTAATATATTTTACAAAAACTAAAGCACTATTATTTACTTTATATTGTCCTTGTACGAAACTTATTTCATTTTTCTTACTTGTTTCATTCATTTCTCTAACCAAGTAACCTATTTTAAATAAAGCTTTTGGATTTATTATATAAGTACTTTTTATTAGTGTTTCCTTATAATCTTTTTCAACATCGTAATAATCTTCATTAGTATTGTTTACATAATATTTTTTATTAAGACTTATAAGATTGAATGCTGCATAAGTATTTAATTTTTCACCATATATGTTAACCATTATATAATGATTTTGAAAATCACGTCTTTTTTTCTCCGAATCTCTATTGATATACTCATATTTATATTTAATTTTTCCATTTTCAGTAAGATTATACTTATAACTTCCAGTATATGCTGTATAAAGTTTTTCACCTTCATTAAATTTAGATTCAAATCCTAATGTAAAATTACTTTTACCACCATAAACCATTTCACCATTTAAATACTGTAATTTATTAAATTTTAACAAATTATACTCTTCATCATTAATGTTAGTTCCTGCTATTACTCTATTAGTACCTCTTTTTTCTGAATAAGCAAGAGCTGCTTCAAATTTCTTGATAGGATATTTAGCTGTAATTTCAAAATCCATATTTTCATTATTACCGTTTTTAAGTGCCATAGCTTCAAAATATTTATAGTCAAATTTTGTTATAAAGTTAAATGTATCTGAAAAACTATCGTTAACAGTAACTCCATAAGCATCATTTTCTGCATATTTTCCATCATAATCTGTTCTTGTTTTCTCTACATAAATTCCCATATTTTCATTAGCTAAAGCCAATCCATAAGAATCGAAGGAATCATATTGATAAGTTTTCTCATTATCTGTATCTTTATTTTCTACATAAGTATATGAATTATGATTATCATAAATTACATTATTAAAATGCGAGTGTATATATCTCTCATAATCAGATGTATGAAAGTTCAAACTATAACCTTTTACTACTTCACTTTCAACTTGACCTTTTACAAGAAGCTCTCCATTTTTTCTTTCTTTGTCAGATGTTTCACTTTCCAAAAAAAGCTCATAAGTATTCTTTTTTAAAGCTATCCCTAGTTGATGAGCTCCTTTAAAACTATTATTTTCACTTGTATCATTTATATTATAATCAATATTTGATTTTAAATAAAAAGTAATATCATTTAAGAAACTAAGTTTGTCACTAATTGAAGAATCTGAGGTTATAAACTGATTTTTTCTACTTATATCCTTTTCCAAACTATCCAATTTTGTTTCCAACTTTAGCAAATTTTTCTTGTTTTCTTCATTAGAAACTCTATTTTCTTCTAGTTTTGCTTCAAAAGTATCAACTTTTTTTAAATAAGTTTGAGAATCAAATCCAAATTTAGAAAGTTCTTCAGAAAATTCATATACAATATGTTCAATAACTATTAAATCAGCTCTATCTGCTTTATCATTTTCTACTCTATCTAAGGTTTTAGATAAAAAATAAGCCATATCAAATCTATTTATGGCTTTCTCTCCATTAAAAACATTACTACTAATATCCAAAATACCTTTTTTAGTTAGATTTTCTATAGACTTGTATGCCCAATGTTCTGAGGTAATGTCTGTATATTTTAAAGTACTCGTTGTTTCTGAGAAAATATTTACACTTAAATATATATATAACATAATTTTTAATATTTTTTTCATCTTTAACCTCCAGTACCAGTATAGCACAAAGTATTCTTCAAGGCAACAATTTGAAGCATAAATTCAATTTAGTATAAATTGAATTTTCATATATTTGATAAATTTTAAAAGAACTATGCATTGTTAACATAACATACTTTCAACTTAAATAAATAGAAATAAAAAAAGAGCTTAACTTTAATTGGCTAAGCTCTAAATAACTAAAAATGGTTGGGCTGGAAGGATTCGAACCTTCGCATGACGCAGTCAAAGTGCGTTGCCTTACCGCTTGGCGACAGCCCAATTGCTTAATAATAGTATACTATTTACTGTATTTTGTCAATATTTTTTTCACTTACTAATCTCTTTAACTCCCTAATTTTCTTAAGAAATTTTGATTTTCAAAGGTTGAAGAAGAATAAAAAAATGTGCCTTAGCACATTTTTTTATTCTTCTTCAACATCAGTTACTTCTGCAGTGTGTAAATTTTTGTCATAGTATTCAATAACTACGTCTGTGATTTCTTTTCTTTTTTCTGGAGTTATTGGATGTGCAATATCTTTAAATTCCCCGCTTGGCATTCTTCTACTCGGCATAGCTACAAACATACCTTTTTGCCCGTCAATTATTTTTAAACCATGAATAACAAAACACTCATCAAAAGTTACATCTGCATAAGCTTTTAATTTAGCCTCATTTTCCCCTTTAACAACTCTTACTCTTACGTCTGTGATTTTCATGTCTTTTGCACCTTCCTTTTGGGTTTGTTTATATAAAGTCCTGTTGACTTATAAAACAATCAGTAAATTCACTTCTTAATGTTTCGTAGAAAATTTGTGAATTATCCTTATCCGAAATCAAGTAATAACAACTACCACTGCCCGACATTTTAAAGTTCTTGCTAATTTTTGCTAATTTCTCTTCAAAGGTTTTTACATTATTATTTAGGAGTAAACTTGTTTGTTGAAGGTGGTTTTCAACGTTATCTATTACTTTACTAAGATTATTTTCTTTTAACCCTTCCACAATTTTATCAATATCTGCCCATTTTTTTTCTGTTAATTGTGAATATCCCCTGTAGGCCTCAGCCGTACTTATTCCAAAATTAGGCTTGATTAGTATAATTTTTGCATCAAGATTATTAACTGTCTTTTCTAGTATTTCACCAATTCCTTTTGCCCTAACTGTCTCATTAACTATAAAAAAAGGAATGTCTGCACCTATTTTTTTTCCTAAATCTATCATTTCTTGTAGAGTTAAAGGAGATTTATGATATTCATTCAGAGTTTTTAAGAAAAATGCTCCGTCAGAACTTCCTCCTCCTAAGCCAGCTTGAAATGGTATATTTTTATCCAAATATACCTCAATATTTTCCCTTTGTAAAGATGTCACATTATAAAAAGCTTCATAAATTTTATAAATGATATTCTTTTCATTTAATGGAACACCTTTTATATTCGATTTAAGAATAAGATTTCCTTTTTTTTGAAAAAATTTTATATTTAAAGTATCATAAAGACTTATAGGAGCCATAATCATATCTAATTCATGATACCCATCTTCATTTTTTCCTAGTATATTTAATCCAAGATTTATCTTTGCGTTAGCTTTAACTATTTTTTCTATCATAGGTCTTCTAGGCTATCCTCTCTTACTAAATCTTCATCATTAGTTTCTATTTTTTTAGTTTCTAATATCTCTATCAAGTCAGATGCTTCTGCTTTTCCTACATTTCCTTGGGGCACTTCTACCACCTTAGCTTTTATATATCTATTAAAATATTCTATCTCTAGTACATCTCCCACTTTTACCTCTGATGATGATTTTACTACTTTTCCATTAATTTTTATTTTTTTATTGTCACAAACCAGTTTTGCTACAGGTCTTCTTTTTATTATTCTTGAAACTTTTAAAAACTTATCTAATCTCATTTTACACCTCTTTTATTTTTGTTTATGTACATTTGCTTCGTAATCTTTAAATCTCTTTTGAAATCTGTTATTTTCTTTTCTAAGTTCTTCGCTTGGTTCTATATCCATAATTTTTCCTAAATTTACGAAAGAAAATAGCAATTTCCCATATTCCTCTTTAATCTTATCTTTGTTATCTTCTTCTATTATTTTCTTAAAGTCTGAAAAATTAACATCTATTCTTTCCAAACTATTTTCCACAGATTTAGGTTCAAAATCAAACTTTTTAACTTTATTTTGTATTTTATAAGCCTTTTCTAATGGTGGCATTGCATGAGGAATTCCATCTAATACAGATTCCCTATGTTTATGAAGTTTCTCAGTTTTTTTTATCTCTTCCCAATTAGTAAGGACTTCATCACTACCACTTACTTTTACATCTCCAAATATGTGGGGATGTCTTCTTATAAGTTTTTCTGTAATCTCCTTACATACATCATTTATATCAAAGTATTTTTTCTCTTCCATAATTTCAGCCTGAAACACAACTTGAAGAAGCAAATCTCCTAACTCTCCCTTGAGTTCTTCATATTTTTCCTCTTCCATCACTTCTACCACTTCATAACACTCTTCTACCAAAGTTTTCTTTAATGTTTCTAAAGTTTGCTCTCTATCCCAAGGACACCCGTCTGGTGCTCTCAGTTTTTTCATTACATCTACTAACTCATAAAACGCTGTCATTCTTCCTCCCTAAACTCTCTAAAAAACTCTTCAAGATTTTTTACCATTACGGCATTTTCCTTTCCGAGATATTTTATTTTATTCCCTACAATCAGTTCATTAAGTTTATCTACATTAAATACATTTTCATTAATTTTGATAACAAAACTTCCGTCTCTTTCCTCTATCTCTCTTAAACCTATCTCTTTTGAAAAAAGCTTTATTTTGTTATAATTAAATAGATTCTGAACCTCAATAGGCATTTTTCCAAATCTGTCTATCAACTCTTTTTTTAACTCTTTTAGTTCATCTACACTAGAAACTTGAAGTATTCTCTTGTAAACTACTATTTTTTCTTCTTCTTTTATATAATCATCTGGAATATATCCTTCTTTGCTGATATTAAGAACAACATCATTTTCTTCAATTTTTACACCTTTTATTTTTTTCATCTCTTCTTCTAACATTTTCAAATACAAATCATAACCAAAGGATTCTATTGCTCCATGCTGTTTATCTCCAAGTATTTCTCCTGCTCCTCTTATTCTCATATCTTCCAATGAAAGCTGAAACCCTGCTCCAATATCTCCAAGATTCAAAAGAGTTTCTTTTCTTTGCTCTGTTTTATTAGAAAACTTTCTTCCGCTATCCACAATCAAATAACAATAAGCTTTTTTCCCACCTCTACCAACTCTACCTCTCAGCTGATAAATTTGCGAAAGCCCTAATTTATCTATTCCTTCTATAATTATGGTATTAGCATTTTCAATATCTATACCGTTTTCAATTATTGTTGTCGTAAGAAGTATATCAAATTCTCCATTTTCAAAAGCATGAATCTTATTTTTTATCTCACTTGCTCCCATTCGCCCGTGAATATATTCAATTTTTACATGGCTTGGAACAATTTTTAAAAGTTCGTTAAGTTTATTCTTCATATTCTGAACAGAATTATATAGATAAAAAACTTGCCCTTCTCTGCTTATCTCTCTCATTATAGCTTCTCTTACTTTTTTAGCTTCATTTTCCAAGAAATCTGTTTCTACAGGTATTCTGTTGGTAGGAGCAGTTTCGATTATGGAAATATCTCTAATTCCCAAGAGAGCCAAATTTAATGTTCTTGGAATTGGGGTTGCTGTTAATGTCAACATATCTACATTAAATCTTAATTTTTTCAATGCTTCTTTTGCTTTTACTCCAAATTTTTGTTCCTCATCTATAATTACCAATCCCAAATCTTTAAAATTTACATCTCCAGAAAGAAGTCTGTGTGTACCAATCAGCACATCTATTCCACCTATTTTAGCCTCTTGCAAAATATTCTTTTGCTCTTTTTCCCCTTCCAGTCTTGAAAGAAGTTTTATATTCAATGGAAAGTTTTTAAATCTTTCTATAAATCTCTCATAATGCTGATGTGCCAGAACTGTTGTAGGTGCAAGAAGCACAACTTGTTTTTGATTCATTGTAGCTTTAAATGCTGCTCTAAGCGCCACTTCTGTTTTTCCATACCCTACATCACCACAAACTATTCTATCCATTACTTTGTAACTTTCCATATCATTTTTTACTTCTTGAATGGCTTTTAACTGATCTTTCGTTTCATTATATGGAAATCCTTCTTCAAACTCCTCTTGCCAAACAGTATCTATAGAAAATTTAAATCCATTATTTGCCTCACGTTTTGCTTGAATTTCCAATAACTCTTTCGCGTATTCTTCAATATCTTTACGAAGTTTTTCCCTTTTTTTCCTAAATCCTTTTCTTCCTAGTTTATAAATTTCAGGAATAACTCCAGGTTCAGTAATATATCTCTCTATTCTATTTATTCCTTCTATTGGAACAAAAAGCTTGTCTTCATCAGCATATTTTATTGCTATATAATCAGAATTATCTATTACCTCAATTCCTAAGAAAAGACCAACACCATAGTTTTCATGAATAACATAATCACCACGTCTAATTTGGCTTATGTTATTAAGCTTCAATGCTTCTGTTCTTTTCTCACTTCTTTTTATTCTTATTCCTTTTAACTCTCTATCTGTAAGAACTATTTCTTTCCCATTTTTAAATCCCTCAAAATGAGGAATCCTATCAATTTTTATTGGAAATTTAGAAAAAATTTCGCTATATCTCTTTTGTTCCTCTGTAAAAATTGTAATTTTTGCATTCTTACTCAAAGTTTTTATATAATTAATATCTGTAAAACTCTCACTGTCTTCGTTACTAAATCTTTTTATCTCTATTTTGTGAGTAATCTCTTTTATCTCTTCAAATTTTTCCCTCAAATTATCTTCATCATCTCTAAAATTAAGAAGATATTCTTCAAATTTATAATTTATAAGTTCCTCATTTTCAAGTATAAACTCATAATTGTGTAATCCAAACTCTTTTACCAAATTAAATAAGCTATACTCATCACTTTTGTCTATATTTCCAAATATCTCTACTTTATCCAGTTTGCTTATAGATTTTTGAGTATCTATATCAAAGTATCTTATCTCTTCTAACTGCTCATCAAAAAATTCAAATCTCAACGGTTCCTTCTCTGTATGAGGAAAAACATCCAGAATATCTCCCCTTATACTAAACTCACCTTTTTTCTCAATAAGATAATTATTTTCATATCCATTTTCAGCCAAAAAATTTCTGATTTCGCTTATTTTGTATTCTTTATCTTTTTTTAAGATTATACTTTTACCTTTTTTAAAATATTTCTTAAAAAGAGAATCTACTGAAAGAAATAAAACGCCCTTAGAGTCGCTTTCTAAAAATTGAATAAATTCATAATTTTTTCCCCTAAATTCCTCTGGAGTATAATCATAATTTTCTATTTTTAATTTTTTCATATCCGAAAAATCTCCAATAGAAAAGTAATAATCATTGATGTTTTTGTTAGATGAAGATATATAAATTACCTTTTTATTTTTGTTAATAAGAACAAAAGCTATGCTTCCTCTATATAAACTTCCATTTTGCTCTTTTATGTTCTCAAACATCTCTGCCTCCAAGATAGAATTCTTAATATATCTTTTATTTTAACTCTTTTTTAAAGCTAATTCAAGCTTTATTAAATGTACATAGACAATAATAAAACTATATTTGAATCTCATTTTTCATATGTACATGCTCAATAATAATTTTAGAATTTACACTTTATTTATCAAAGTATTCATTTTTATATAATTATTTTATATAAATTATAAATTTAAAAATCCTTTGTTATCAAATATAATGTTTATTTACATGTACATAAACAATAATAAAGTTATTTTTATATTTGATTTTATTGAAACTCTTTAAATATAAACATTCCTGTTAACTTACTCGACTTGTGCATTTTTTTGAAAACTTAAGCTAGCCTATTAATTTGGGCTACTTTTTTTGTATTTTTTATGAATAATTCTATGATTTCGACTTTTGAATATCCTTTTGCTTTTAGTTCCAGTAT
>JAGNSM010000201.1 GCA_017988045.1 Fusobacteriaceae bacterium | reverse complement strand
TACTGGTTGTGGAACTTATTTTTATAACTTATCTAGTAACAATTATTTTATCCATATTACGCCTCCAAATATATTTAGCATTTTGATATGTCCTATAAACTGTATCCAGATAATCTCTTTAAATAAAACTTGATGTTGTTTGTATGTTAACTGACTTTAAATATAAATTTGTGGGAAGTTTTGAATCATCAATATTACCAGCAAGTTCACGAGATTTTGTTGGCCAAAGATTTATATGAAATTTCATCGGTAGATGAGGAATTGGTGTGGGCCCCCAATTATTTCTTGTATGAACAAGAATATTATCTACATACCAGCGAATCTGATTTGGATCCCACTCAATTGCATATACATGGTAATCTTCTGATACATCAAAGCCAAGTTCTATTTGTAATGGAGTACCTCTATAACCATAATCAAATCTTGCACCTTCAACACCTGGATTATAGTAAACATTAGTTAACATTTTTGTTGGATTATTTCCAGTAAATTCAATATCTATCTCTTGTCTAGGAGAGTCTCTATGTAAAAAAACACCAGTTATAAATCCAGACACTTTAGGTGGTTTAAGCTCTGTTTCAAACCTACCATATAAAAAACTTTTATTACTTGTTATTGCAGCAGAACTATATTTTCTTACTTCCATATTTTCCTTTTTAGCAGTAAAAATATGGCTATTATCTTTACTGCTAAAATTTGATGAACTAAACATACATTCATTACCAGGAAAAGTATCTTTTCTCATTGACCAAAACTCTGTGTTATTAAGTTGCAAATTATCTTTTAATTCATAGCTTATTTCATTATTAGGTTGTGAAATAAGGCTTCCCGATTCTATATCTAAGCCCTCCCAAGAATTCGATTGAGGGATAATCCAAGGAGATTCATCAGCCTTTAACCATTTACTAGATCTATTAATTGTATTAGTGGATTTATTTTCTTTTGAAATATATTTTCTTTGCCCTAATCCTAACAATTCAGGAAACGGACTTACTGGTGGAACTATACCAAAAAATTCACAAATTGGCTTCCATGTTACTGACTCTTGTTCGTTTAAAACTAATACTCGTTTAGACCAGTCTTTTCTAAGACTTTCTAATTTATCTTTAGATAAACCTTTTGAAAATATTATTAAGTGAGCTTTTGGGTATATTTTACATAGATTTACTAAATGGTCTTCTATACATTTTACATTTATATAAGCATCAAATTTTCTATCACTTAAGTTTTTAATAAGACTATTCTTTTCATCTTTTGGTAGTTCAAATAAGTCACTACAACACCTAAATCCAAGCATAGATAATGCCATAGATAATGAAGTTAACTTATCACTTTCTTTTCCAATAGCAAAAACAGGTAAAGTAGTAGGTTTATTTTTAAATACGCTAGGTGAGCCATCATTTAATACCCCTATTTGGGATAATATAGGTAATACAGAATAAAAATTCACAGAAGCTTCATCTGACCTTTGAGGAATAATAGATTTTTTAATCATTAACGCGGTAAGTTGATCAAACTTGTGATTTATCCACAGATCTACAGGACCTCGTAAAGGAAGCATTTCAATTAGTTTACTTGCTCCTTCTTTAGAAAGCACATACCCAGACATATACCAAATACCGCGAAACAGTTTAAAAGTACTCTCAGTAAATGCCACTTTTTCTGCACCTAAATCAACTTCCTTGAAAGATAAGAAAAGAATGTCAAATAAATTACCTTTAGTTTCTTTTTTTATTAATTCCTTCCAACTTTCTTCCATTAGACTAGAAAAATTTGGATGTAAACATATATCGTCTTCTATAACAAGTGCATAAGATTCTGTACCTGATGCAATTTTTTTCCATACCTTTATATGTGAAAGAGCTACCGCAATTTCCTGTTTACTCATGTTAATATTCATATCTAAGTTCAAATCTTTAGGTAATGCTTGACATGGATCTACAAATAATTGTTCTCCTAATGTATATTTCGAATTAATATTATCAATAGGTGCATCTTGTTCTAAATTTATAGCATCTACGGCAGTAACTCTTTCCAGTATATTTGTTAGACGATTCCGGGATGTATCCATAATTTTCGAAAACTCAGATTGAACCCTATTATATCTATTAGGTTGTCTATCTAAATTAATTACGTATATTTTTTCTATACATTCAATCTTTTTATTATTAGCTGATACGTTAAATGCAGAACATTTTTTTTTCGTAAAGAGTCGTCTAAAATTTTGAAATAATATTTTCCCCTTATTTATAAAACTATGAGATATTTTATTTTTATTCATAAGTTCTTGTCCTTTATAATTTAATTAAAGATTTTACAGTTTGATATTCGCCAGTTTCTAGAATCATTTCTATATGATAAAAACCAAATAGTTTTAGATAATTCTTCCCAATCTGTAAGAATCTCTATTTCATCGTTAAAAGTGGAAGTTAATAGAGCTGCGACAACACTTGCTGTAATATTTCCGGGGCCAGTAGTGGATTGAATTTCAGGTAGATTGTTGTGATCTATATTCAATAAAATATTAGTTGCTCTTTCAAGTGCGTAACCAATAATTGGATTGAAAGGAACTGAAATTATTGGATTATTATTAAAATAATATATCCAATGTTTATTTTGAGTATCATTGTTTAAAAAATTTTGGGTTTCTACCATTTGATTTAATTCAAGATCATAACATAATGGCTGTAACTTCAACTTTGAATTTATAAAATAATTATCAATCTTTAAACCACTATACACATCATCTGAATCTACATACATACCTCCAGAGTAATTAATATAGCAAAGGCGAAAATAGTCACTTTTCATTGCAGGGTGATAACAGTTATCAAATGCCAACAAATGCTCCTTCTTTAAATTAGATGAAATGTATTCACGAGCAGATTTTTCATTAAATAAAATGTATGTATATCCTTCTTCTTTTAATGATTCCCATGATTCCATACATTTTTTAACATCGCTAGGGATAGAGTTGGCTTTGTCCCAAAATTGTATAATTACTTTAGGAATGATTGTGTTATTTTTTGATGAATTATTACTACCAATTCTTAGTTTATCTTGAAGAAGATTAAAAATGGAAGTTGATCGTTTTATATCACTTTCTGAATTTTCTATAGCAAAGTTTGATGGAACTAATTTGGGCATGAATATCCTTCTTATGACTTAAAATAATTTTATATCTTTATTCTTTAATTATAGTGTTCAAATTTCGATTTAAATAGTAAGAATTAGAAGTTGTATTTCTTTTTTCATTAATTATATCTACTTATATATAATAAGAAAATTTATTTAATATACGAAAAAATAATTAAAACAATATCATACTATGAACTAGTTCCCAAAATAGGACATAAAATTTTGAACAGCTTCTTCCTCAACCTACAGGTTG
>JAGNSM010000014.1 GCA_017988045.1 Fusobacteriaceae bacterium | reverse complement strand
AGATAACATCGAAATGACAGTAGAACTTATTCACCCAATCGCGATGGAAGAAGGATTAAGATTCGCAATAAGAGAAGGTGGAAGAACAGTAGCTTCTGGAGTAGTTGCTACTATCACTAAATAATTAAAAAAACGCTTTTAAAAATTTAGTTTTTATGATATAATCATGGAACGTGAGTTGAAAAATCACTTGCGTTCCTTTAATAAAGTTAGGAGGTGTATAAACACTAATGGCATCGACAAAATTAAGAATTTATTTAAAAGCATATGATTCAAGATTATTAGATCAATCAGCTAAAAAAATTGCTGAAACAGCTAAAAAAGCTGGAGCTGAAATCGCTGGACCAATGCCTTTACCAACTAAGATTAAAAGATACACTGTTTTAAGATCTGTACACGTTAACAAAGACTCAAGAGAGCAATTTGAAATGAGAGTACACAGAAGAATGGTAGAAATTCAAAATTCAAACCAAACTATGATGAAATCTTTAGCAGCAGTAAACTTACCTTCTGGTGTTGGTATAGAAATTAAACAAGCCTAGTATTATTTGATAAAGGTAAAACTTTACAGAATGATACAAGTTGACGACACACGAGGAAAAGTTGTCAACCAATATATTATTTGATGGAGGTCAAAATGGCAATTTTAGGTAAAAAAATCGGAATGACTCAAATTTTCGAAGACGGGAAAGTAGTTCCTGTTACAGTTATCGAAGCTGGACCAAATTTTGTTTTACAAACTAAAACAACTGAGAAAGATGGATATGTAGCTATTCAAGTTGGTTTCGGTGAAAAAAGAGAAAAAAATACTACAAAACCTTTAATGGGGATTTTCAACAAAGCTGGAGTTAAACCTCAAAGATTTGTTAGAGAATTAAGAGTTGAATCTGTAGAAGGATATACTTTAGGGCAAGAAATTAAAGTAGATGTTTTAGGAGCAACTGAATTTGTAGATATTACTGGAACTTCTAAAGGGAAAGGGACTGCAGGGGTTATGAAAAGACATAACTTCCACGGAAACAGAGCTACACACGGGGTTTCAAGAAACCATAGACTTGGAGGTTCAATCGGTAATTCATCTACTCCAGGAGAAGTTTACAAGGGTAGAAAAATGGCTGGTAGAATGGGTAACGAAAAAGTTACAGTTCAAAATTTAAAAGTTGTTAGAGTAGACGTAG
Organism: Fusobacteriaceae bacterium; assembly: GCA_017988045.1. Classification (GTDB taxonomy): domain Bacteria; phylum Fusobacteriota; class Fusobacteriia; order Fusobacteriales; family Fusobacteriaceae; genus JAFGUR01. The sequence continues at coordinate 27,218 of JAGNSM010000014.1, read as the reverse complement.
AAAATAATTTATTATTAGTAAAAGGTGCAGTACCTGGAGCTAAAAATGGTTATTTGACTATAAAAGCTGCTCTTAAAAAATAGTCGATAACGATTTGAGGAAGGAGGACAATAAATGCTTTTAGATTTATTTAACATAAATGGTGAAAAAACTGGTACTGTTGAAGCTTTAGATGCAGTATTCGGAATTGAACCTAATCAAGCAGTGTTACATGAAGTGTTAACTGCTGAATTGGCTGCTGCAAGACAAGGGACTGCATCAACTAAAACAAGAGCGGAAGTTAGAGGGGGAGGAAGAAAACCTTTCAAACAAAAAGGAACTGGTAGAGCTAGACAAGGATCAATCAGAGCCCCTCATATGGTAGGTGGAGGAGTAACATTCGGACCACAACCAAAATCTTTCGAGAAAAAAGTAAATAAAAAAGTTAGAAGATTAGCTTTGATATCTGCTTTATCTGAAAAAGTAAAAGAAGGAAACTTAGTAGTGATTGATGGTGCATTTGATGCTCCTAGAACTAAAAAAGCAGTTACATTAGTAAACGCTTTAGAAGCTACTAAAAAACAATTATTCGTAGTAAACGATTTAACTGTAGATGCTGATTGGAACTTATACTTATCTGCAAGAAACATCTTAGGAGCTATCGTGTTACAACCTAACGAATTAGGTGTTTACTGGTTACTAAAACAAGAGAAAGTGATAGTAACTAAAGAAGCACTTAAAGCTATCGAGGAGGTGCTTGCATAATGTCAGTTTACAACATTATTAAAAGACCTATCATCACTGAAAAGTCTGAAATACTTAGAAGAGAACAAAACGTTTATACTTTCGAAGTAGATAATAAAGCTAACAAAATTGAAGTTGAAAAAGCTGTGGCTAAAATATTTGGAGTTAAAGTTATAGATGTTAACACTTTAAATATCAAACCTACAACTAAAAGATACGGACAAAAATTATACCAAACTAAATTAACTAAGAAAGCTTATGTTAAATTAGAAGCTGGAAACAAAATCGAATACTTCCCAGAAGTTTAAGATTTTAGATATTTATAGGTCGAATGGAGGTAAGAAAAAGAGATGGCTTTAAAAAAATTAAAACCAATGACTCCAGGTACTAGAGGAATGTCGATTCTAGTAGCTGAAGAAGTAAATAAAAATGCGAGACCTGAAAAATCACTTACTGTGCCATTAAAATCTGCTTACGGTAGAGATAACTACGGACACAGAACAGGAAGAAACATTGAAAAAGGACATAAAAGATTATACAGAATAATTGATTTCAAAAGAAATAAATTAGAAATCCCTGCTAGAGTAGCATCGATTGAGTATGATCCAAATAGAACTGCTAACATTGCTTTATTATTCTACGTTGATGGAGAAAAAAGATATATATTAGCACCTAAAGGATTAAAAGTTGGAGATATGGTTATCGCTGGAGGAAAAGCTGATATTAAAGTAGGAAATGCTTTAAAATTAAAAGATTTACCAGTAGGAACACAAATCCATAACATAGAATTACAACCTGGTAGAGGTGGACAATTAGCTAGATCTGCTGGAACAGCTGCTAGATTAGTTGCTAAAGACGGTACTTACTGTCATATAGAATTACCATCTGGAGAATTAAGACTTATCCATAAAGAGTGTATGGCAACAATTGGTGAAGTAGGAAATTCTGAACATCAATTAGTTTCAATAGGAAAAGCAGGAAGATCTAGACATATGGGAAGAAGACCACATGTAAGAGGATCTGCAATGAACCCTTGTGATCATCCACACGGAGGGGGAGAAGGAAAAATGCCAGTAGGTAGAAAAGGTCCTTTAACTCCATGGGGAAAACCAACTATGGGATACAAAACTAGAGGTAAAAAACTATCTGATAAATTTATCGTAAGAGGTAGAAAAAAATAATCGAGAGGAGGCTTAATTAATGGCAAGATCATTAAAAAAAGGACCTTTTATAGATATCCACTTAAAAAATAAAGTATTACAAACTGTTGAAAGTGGAAATACAAAAGCGGTTATCAAAACTTGGTCTAGAAGATCTACAGTATTCCCTGAATTCATTGGGATCACATTTGCAGTATATAACGGTAAAAAACATATACCAGTTCATGTAACTGAACAAATGGTTGGACATAAATTAGGTGAGTTCGCACCTACAAGAACATATCACGGACATGGAAAAGACAAAAAGAAAAAATAATTAAGAAAAGGAGGAGCAAATAGTGGAAGCTAAAGCAATAGCTCGTTATGTGAGATTAACTCCAAGAAAAGCAAGACTTGTTGCAGATGTTATAAGAGGAAAATCTGCATTACAAGCTTTAGATACATTAAGATTTACAAATAAAAAAGCTGCCGATGTTATTAAAAAAGCATTATCATCAGCAATAGCGAATGCAACAAATAATTTTAATATGAATGAAGAAAACTTATATATAAGCAAAATTACTGTTGATGAAGGGCCAATTCTTAAAAGAGTAATGCCAAGAGCAATGGGAAGAGCAGACATCATTCATAAAAAAACTAGCCACGTTACTGTAGTGGTAAGCGAAAAGAAATAAAAAAGGAGGTACCAGAGTGGGACAAAAGGTTGATCCTAGAGGCTTAAGACTAGGAATTACAAGAACGTGGGACTCGAACTGGTTTGCTGAAGGTGAAGCATACCTAAACTTTTTCCATGAAGATGTAAAAGTAAGAAACTTTGTTAAAGATAAATATAACCATGCAGGAATTTCTAGCGTTAAGATAGAAAGAACTTCTTCTGAAAGAATAGTAGTTATAATAAATACTGCTAAAGCTGGAATCTTAATTGGAAGAAAAGGACAAGAAATTGAAAACTTAAGAGTTGCTTTAGAAAAATTAACTGGTAAAAAAGTAGTTGTTAAAGTAAACGAAGTTAAACAATTTAATAAAGATGCATTATTAGTAGCTGAAAGCATTGCTCAAGCTATTGAGAAAAGGGTAGCTTATAAAAAAGCTGTTAAACAAGCAATAACAAGAGCTGAGAAAGCTGGAGTACAAGGTATCAAAGTAATGACATCAGGAAGATTAAATGGTGCTGAAATCGCTAGATCTGAATGGTCATTATCTGGAAGAGTACCTCTACATACACTAAGAGCAGATATTGATTATGCTACTGCAACTGCTAGAACAACTTATGGAGCAATCGGACTTAAAGTTTGGATATGTAATGGTGAAGTGCTTCCTAAGAGGGAAGGGGAAGATGCATAATGTTAATGCCAAAAAGAACGAAGCATAGAAAAATGATGAGAGGTAGACTAAGAGGTAAAGCTCAAAAAGGTAACTATGTTGCTTTTGGAGAATACGGATTACAAGCCTTAGAAGCAAAATGGATAACAAATAGACAAATAGAATCTTGCAGAATAGCAATAAACAGAACATTCAAAAGAGAAGGGAAAACATTCATTAGAATATTCCCGGATAAACCTTGGACTCATAGACCAGAAGGTACAAGAATGGGTAAAGGTAAAGGAAATGTAGAAGGATGGGTAGCAGTAGTTAAACCAGGAAGAATCATGTTTGAAGTTAAAGGTGTTTCTGACGAGTTAGCTATAAAAGCACTTAGAAAAGCTGCATACAAATTACCTATCAACTGCAAAATCGTAAAAAGAGAAAACGGCGGTGATAAATAATGAAAGCTGTAGAAATCAGAGAAATAGCTACTGATGCGTTAGTAGTAAAAGCAAACGAGTTAAAAGAAGAATTATTTAACTTGAAGTTCCAACTTTCATTGGGGCAATTTGCAAATACTGCTAAAATCAGACAAGTAAGAAGAGAAATAGCAAGAATCAAAACTATTATTAGAGAAAGAGAACTTGCTAACTAAAATATATCATAAAATTATGTTAGGAGGGAACTAACTTGCGTAACGAAAGAAAAACAAGAGAAGCTATTGTAGTTTCTGATAAAATGGATAAAACTGTTGTTGTAGCGGAAGAAACAATGGTTCTACACCCACGTTATAAAAAAAGAGTAAAATCTACAAATAAATACAAAGCACACGATGAAAATAATGCGTGTAAAGTTGGAGATAAAGTTTTAATAATGGAAACAAGACCTTTATCAAAAGATAAAAGATGGAGAGTTGTAGAAATTATTGAGCAAGCTAAATAATTATAGCTAAGCTTTGGCCGAGAGGAGGATTTAAATGGTACAGCAACAATCATTGCTTAATGTTGCAGATAACTCTGGAGCAAAAGAGATAATGGTAATTAGAGTATTAGGTGGTTCAAGAAAAAGATTCGGAAGAATTGGAGATATAGTTGTAGCATCAGTTAAAGAAGCAATTCCTAATGGTAACGTTAAAAAAGGAGATGTTGTAAAAGCTGTTGTTGTTAGAACAAAAAAAGAATTAAGAAGAGTAGATGGTTCTTATATCAAATTTGATGACAATGCAGCAGTTATAATAAACCCTAATAACGAACCTAAAGGGACAAGAATCTTCGGACCTGTAGCAAGAGAATTAAGAGCGAAAGATTTTATGAAAATCGTATCTCTTGCACCAGAAGTATTATAAGGAAGGAGGCTATCTAAGTGGCTAAACCAAAAGTAAAAGACGTGCCTAACAAACTACATGTTAAAACTGGAGATACAGTTTACGTTATTTCTGGTAAAGATAAAGGAAAAACTGGTAAAATTGTAAAAGTTTTCCCTAAAAAAGGAAAAGTAGTTGTTGAAGGAATAAATGTTGTAACTAAGCACATGAAACCTACACAAATGAACGCACAAGGTTCAGTTGTGACAAAGGAAGCTCCAATATTTTCATCTAAAGTAATGATATTTGATGAAAAATCAGGAAAACCTACAAGAGTTGGATTTAGATTAGAAAATGGTAAAAAAGTAAGATATTCTAAAAAATCTAACGAAGTAATATAAGAGAAAGGAGGATACATAAGTGTCTAAATATGTTTCTAGATTACATACAAGATATAATGAAGAAGTAGCTCCAGCACTATTAAAAACTTTAGGACTTTCTAATGTAATGGAAGTTCCTAAATTGGATAAAATTATAGTTAATATGGGAGTAGGAGAAGCATCTCAAAATAGTAAATTAATGGATGCAGCTGCAAAAGACCTTGAGATAATCACAGGTCAAAAACCTACAATCAGAAAAGCTAAAAATTCAGAAGCTGGGTTTAAATTAAGAGAAGGTCAAGCAATCGGTGCTAAGGTAACACTTAGAAGAGAAGCTATGTACGACTTCTTAGATAGATTAGTAAGTGTAGTTTTACCAAGAGTAAGAGATTTCGAAGGAATTTCTGGTAAGGCATTTGATGGTAGAGGAAATTACTCATTAGGTCTAACTGACCAATTAGTATTCCCAGAAATTGAATACGATAAAGTTGAAAAACTATTCGGAATGTCAATCACTATTGTTTCATCAGCTAAATCTGATGAAGAAGGAAAAGCTTTATTAGAAGCATTTGGAATGCCTTTCAAAAAGTAATAAGGAGGGAAACTGTAAATGGCTAAAAAGTCTATGGTAGCTAGAGAAGCTCACAGACAAGAAATTGTAGATAAATATGCAGCGAAAAGAGCTGAGTTAAAAGCTAGAGCTAATAAAGGGGATCAAGAAGCCTTAATAGCGTTAGCTAAACTTCCTAGAAACGCATCACCTACAAGATTAAGAAATAGATGTAAATTAAATGGAAGACCTAGAGGATACATGAGAGAATTCGGTATCTCTAGAGTACAATTCAGACAATTAGCTGGTGCCGGAGTAATTCCAGGTGTTAAAAAAGCAAGTTGGTAGGAAGGAGGATAATAGTCGATGTTTTTAACAGATCCAATAGCAGATATGCTAACAAGAATAAGAAATGCTAACTCAGTTAAACATGAGAAAGTGGATATGCCGTTTTCTAAAGAAAAAGAAGCAATAGCTAACGTTTTAAAAGAAGAAGGATTTATCCTTAACTATAAAATCATTCAAGATGGAAATAAGAAAAACATAAGAGTTTACTTAAAATATGTTGAAGGAACTCAAGTAATAAAAGGTATTAAAAGAATCTCTAAACCAGGAAGAAGAGTTTACTCAGGTGCAGTTGAAATGCCTAGAGTATTATCAGGTTTAGGAATCGCAATAGTTTCTACACCAAAAGGAATAGCTACAGACAAATTCTGTAGAACTAATAATGTTGGTGGAGAAGTTCTTTGCTTCGTATGGTAATAAATAATTAGGAGGTGCAATAATGTCAAGAGTAGGTAAAAAACCTATTACAGTACCTTCAGGTGTTGAAGTTACAGTAAACGGAAAAGACGTTACTGTAAAAGGACCTAAAGGGACTTTAACTAGAACTTTCTTCGATCAAATCGAAATGAAAGTTGAAAACAATACAATTACTTTTGAAAGACCTAATGACTTACCAGCGGTAAGAGCATTACATGGAACTGCTAGAGCGGTTTTAAACAATATGATATTAGGTGTTTCACAAGGATTTAGAAAAACATTAGACTTAGTTGGGGTAGGATATAGAGCTAAAGCTGAAGGAAAAGGATTAGAAATCGCTTTAGGATATTCACATCCAGTTATTATAAATGCAGTTGATGGTATTACTTTTACAGTTGAAGGTGGAACAAAAATCCATGTTGACGGTATTGATAAAACATTAGTGGGACAAATTTCTGCTGATATTAGATCAAAAAGAGCTCCAGAACCTTATAAAGGTAAAGGAGTTAAATACTCAACTGAAGTTATTAGAAGAAAAGAAGGTAAAAAATCGTAAGATAGCCTGAGGCAAAGGAGGTAATCTAAGTTGTTTAAACAAGTTGATAGACAAGCTGTAAGAAAAAATAAACATTTTAAAATAAGAAAAAGAATCAGCGGAACAGCTGAAAGACCAAGAATGTCAGTATATAGATCATTAAGCAACATTTTTGTTCAATTAATAGATGATGTTAATAAAGTAACTCTAGTTTCAGCTTCAACTACAGATAAAGAATTAAAAGCTGAAATTAAGAACGGTGGAAATGTTGAAGCTGCTAAATTAGTAGGGAAAAAAGTTGCTGAGAGAGCAGTTGCAGCAGGTTTAAAATCTGTTGTATTTGACAGATCAGGATACATATATACTGGTAGAGTAAAAGCATTAGCTGATGCAGCAAGAGAAGCTGGATTAGAATTCTAGTGAGAGGAGGACAAGTTTTGGCTAAAAATATAGAAAATAAAGAATACAAAGAAAAAGTGTTAAAAATCTCAAGAGTTTCTAAGACAACAACTGGAGGAAGAACTATATCTTTCTCTGTATTAGCAGCAGTAGGAGATGAAAACGGTAAAATTGGAATAGGATTAGGAAAAGCTAATGGTGTTCCAGACGCTATAAGAAAAGCTATAGCTAAAGCTAAGAAAAATGTAGTAGATGTAAGCCTAAAAGGAACAACACTTCCTCATGAAGTAATTGGTAAATTTGGTGCTACAAGTGTATTATTAAAACCTGCACATGAAGGTACAGGAGTAATCGCTGGATCATCTGCTAGAGAAGTATTAGAATTAGCTGGAGTTCATAATATATTAACTAAAATTAGAGGTTCTAAAAACAAAATAAATGTTGCTAGAGCTACTATTGAAGGATTAAAAGAATTAAGAACTGCAGATCAAATAGCAAAATTAAGAGGTAAAGAAATAAAAGATATTTTAAGCTAGGAGGGCGAAATGGCACTTAGAATTAAGCTTGTAAAAAGCGTTAATGGAAGAAAACCTAATCACATCACTACATTGAGATCATTAGGATTAACAAAAATTAATCAAATTGTTGAAAAAGAAGCTACGCCTGATATCTTAGGAAAAATACACTTAGTTTCTTATTTAGTACAAGTTGAGGAGGTGTAGGTCTTGAATTTAAACGAATTATCACCTGTAGTAGCTAAAAAAGCTAGAAAAAGAATAGGTAGAGGTAACGCATCTGGTCAAGGAAAAACTGCTGGTAAAGGATCAAACGGGCAAAAATCTAGATCAGGTTCATATATCCACCCTAAGTTTGAAGGGGGACAATTACCTTTAGTAAGAAGAGTTCCTAAAAGAGGATTCTCTAATTATGCGTTTAGAAAAGATTATGAAATAATAAATTTAGTTTCAATCGAAGAAAGATTTGAAGCTGGAGCAACTGTTACTCCTGATGCTTTAGTAGAAGTAGGATTAATCAAAAATACTAAAGGATTAGTAAAGATTTTAGCTAATGGTGAATTAACTAAAAAAGTTACTGTAGTAGCACATAAAGTTTCTGCTGAAGCAAAAGCAAAAATTGAAGCTGTTGGAGGTTCAATAGAACTTTTAGCTGTTGGAACATTTGCTGATGTAGCAGGAAATGCAAAAAAATAATAAAAATTAAGACAAGAGGTGGTATAGGTGAGTTCATGGGAAAGATTTAATGAAAAATTTAAACAAGTCCTTGAACTACCTGACCTAAGAAAAAAAATCCTCTTTACTCTTGCAATGTTTCTTGTAGCCAGAGTCGGTACTCATATACCTGCTCCTGGCGTAGACATTGAAAGACTTACATCTATGGTAAATAGTAACGATCTTTTAGGATTCTTCAACATGTTTTCAGGTGGAGCCTTTATGAGAGTTTCTATTTTTTCACTTGGTGTTATGCCTTATATTAATGCATCTATTATAGTGCAATTATTGGGGGTTTTAGTTCCTAAATTAGAGGAACTACAAAAAGAAGGAGAGTCAGGTAGACAGAAGATTACTCAATGGACTAGATACCTAACTATTGTAATAGCCATCATACAAGGACTAGCAACTGTAACATGGTTACAACAGGTTGGGTTAGTTACAACACCAGGATTTTTATTTACAATTAATACTATTACAGTTTTAACTGCTGGTTCCGTATTCTTAATGTGGGTTGGAGAACAAATCACTATTAAAGGAATTGGAAACGGAGTTTCTTTGCTTATATTTTTGAATATAGTTTCTAGAATGCCTGGTGCAATTTCAGATACACTTCAAAAAATGAGTGGTAATAAATTCTTGATTCCAGTACTTCTTATAGGAGGAATTATTTCTTTTGTTGCAGTACTTCTTATTACAATAGTTCAATTAGGAGTAAGGCAAATTCCAATACAATACGTAGGAAAAGGATTCAGTGGAAAAAATATAATAGCAAAAAATACATATTTACCTGTTAAAGTAAATGTTGCTGGTATTATGCCAGTTATCTTTGCATCTGTGTTAATGGCAATACCATCTTTAGTATTAAAGATATTACCATCAACAATGTCAGGGTATGTACTTTTGAATAAAATGTTTGAACAGACTCATCCAGTTTATTTAATTTTGGAAGCAATTCTAATCATGTTCTTCTCATTCTTTTATACAGCAATGATGTTTGACCCTGAAAAAGTTGCAGAAAATTTAAAACAAAGTGGTGGAACTATTCCGGGAATAAGACCAGGAATAGAAACTGTTGAATATTTGGAAAAAGTAGTAACAAGAATAACATGGGTAGGAGCAACATTCTTAACATTTGTTGCTGTTGGTCCAGTTTTTATATTTAGTGCTTTGAATATGCCTATATTTTTCCAAGGAACTGGAATAATAATCATGGTTGGAGTTGGAATAGATACTATTCAACAAATCAATGCACAACTAGTTATGAAAAATTATAAAGGTTTTATAAAATAGTTTGTAACTTAGGGTTTAGAGCTTATTTTAAATAAGCTCTGGATCTTAGAGGATAAATGTGACCGCAGGTTTCTGCGGTTATTGAATTTTTAAATATAAGGGGTTGAATTTATGAACATTATGTTATTTGGTGCTCCAGGAGCAGGAAAAGGTACTCAAGCAAAATTTCTTATTGAAAAATATGGGTTGCCACAAATTTCTACAGGAGATATTTTAAGAGCTGCTATAACAGAAGGAACCGCTATGGGTCTAGAAGCGAAAAAATTTATGGACGATGGCAAATTGGTTCCAGATTCAACAATTATTGGGATAATAAAAGATAGACTAGCAAAAGATGATTGCAAAAAAGGCTTTATTTTAGATGGATTTCCTAGAACTTTGGCACAAGCAGAAGCATTAGATATTTTAATGCTTGATTTAGGAATAAGTCTTGATAAAGTAATCTCTCTAAATGTTCCAGATGAATTAATCGTTGGAAGAATAACAGGAAGAAAAGTATGTAAATCATGTGGAGCAAGTTTTCATGTAGAGTTTAATCCTTCAAAAGTAGAAGGTATCTGTGACTTTGATGGTGGAGAATTAATCACTAGAAAAGATGATACTGCAGAAACAGTAAAAACTAGATTAGATGCTTATCATGCTCAAACTTCACCATTATTTGATTTTTATAATGGAAAAGGTTTACTGGTAGAAGTAGATGGAACTAAAGAAGTTGAAGAGGTAATGCAAGATATAGTTAAAATTTTGGGATAAACTCCATAAAATATTGATGGAGGTAAGAATGGTTATTTTAAAAAGTTTAGACGAAATAAAAAAAATTAAAGAATCAAATCAAATTATAGCAAGACTTTATCATGAAGTCTTGCCAAAATATATTAAAGCAGGAATTTCTACATATGAACTTGATATGATTATAGATGACTATATGAAAAGTCAAGGTGCAACTGCTGCCACTAAAGGTTATGGTGCTGAATATGGAAATGCTTATCCAGCAGCTTCATGTATATCTATAAATGAGGTTGTAGTTCATGGGATTCCAAGTAAAGATGTATTTTTAAAAGATGGAGATATAGTCAGTGTTGATGTTGTACCTAATTTGAATGGATATTTCGGTGATTCAGCAATTACTTATGCAGTAGGAGAAATTGATGAAGAGTCTACAAAATTATTGGAGGTTACTAAAAAAGCTAGAGATATAGCTATTGAAAATTTAGTAGTCGGAAATAGACTAGGAGATATGGGAAATGCAGTTCAAAATTATGTAGAAGGAAATGGTTTCTCAGTAGTACGTGAGTTTTGCGGACATGGTGTAGGACTAAAAATGCATGAAGAACCAATGGTTCCAAATTTTGGAAGAAAAGGTAGAGGACTTCGTGTAGAAAATGGTATGGTATTAGCTATTGAACCAATGGTTAACGTTGGTACATATAAAACAATAATTCTCTCAGATGGATGGACAGCGGTTACAAAAGATGGAAAAAGATCTGCACATTTTGAACATTCAGTAGCAATAATTGACGGTAAGGCTGTTATTTTGAGTGAATATGAGTAGTTGTGCACACGAGAAAAAGTTGTAGCATAACACTTTGATTTTATTAAAAAAAATAATAGACTTTTTGTGAAGTTTATGTTAAAATTAAAAGACACTGTGAAAAGAGGGGTTTTTAAAAATGGCTAAACAAGATGTAATTGAGTTGGAAGGAACTATTCTTGAAGCACTACCAAATGCTATGTTTAAGGTAGAATTAGAGAATGGTCATGTGATATTAGGTCATATTTCTGGTAAAATGAGAATGAACTATATCAAGATTCTTCCAGGAGACAAAGTAGTAGTGCAAGTATCGCCATATGACCTGTCTAGAGGAAGAATTACTTACAGAAAGAAATAGCAAAGGAGGGGAGGATAAGTGAAAGTAAGAGTATCAGTAAAACCAATCTGCGATAAGTGTAAAGTTATCAAAAGACATGGAAAAATCAGAGTAATCTGCGAAAACCCAAAACACAAACAAGTACAAGGATAATCGTTCTGTAAAGATATGTTGAGCCGTAGAGCCGCGACCTTTTACAAAAGGACATATCGATGAAAGTGTTTAGCGTGGTTAGTATACCAAGTAATATATATATTTATTTAAGGAGGAGCAAAGTTGGCAAGAATAGCAGGTGTTGACGTACCTAGAAACAAAAGAGTAGTTATCTCTTTAACTTATATCTACGGTATTGGTAAAGTAACTTCTGAAAAAGTATTGAATGAAGCGAAAATCAGTCACGATGTAAGAGTAAAAGATTTAACTGAAGAAGAATTAAACAAAATCAGAGCAATCATTGATGGAATTAAAGTTGAGGGAGACTTAAGAAAAGAAGTTAGACTTAACATAAAAAGATTAATGGATATCAGATCATATAGAGGATTAAGACACAAAATGGGATTACCAGTTAGAGGTCAAAAATCTAAAACTAATGCTAGAACTAGAAAAGGTCCTAGAAAAACTGTTGCTGGTAAGAAAAAATAAGGCGAATTATCGTTGAAAAATTAAAGGAGGTCACTAGAGTTGGCTAAGAAAAAAGTTACAAGTGTTAATAAAAAGAAAAAATTGAAAAATATTCCTACTGGAATGGCTCATATACACTCAACTTTCAACAATACAATTGTTGCAATTACTGATGTTGATGGAAAAGTTATCGCGTGGAAATCGGGTGGAACTTCTGGGTTTAAAAACACTAAAAAAGGAACTCCATTTGCAGCTCAAATAGCAGCTGAACAATGTGCTCAAATAGCTATTGAAAATGGAATGAAAAAAGTTGAAGTTCAAGTTAAAGGACCTGGATCAGGTAGAGAAGCTTGTATAAGATCTTTACAAGCAGCTGGATTGGAAGTTACAAAAATAACTGATGTAACGCCTGTACCACATAATGGATGCAGACCACCAAAAAGAAGAAGAGTGTAGTGCTAATTTTTGAAAAGGGAGGAATAAAAGGAAATGGCAAGAAATAGACAGCCTATCTTAAAAAGATGTAGAGCTCTAGGAATAGATCCTACAGTTTTAGGAGTAAATAAAAAATCAAATAGAGGTCCAAGACCTAATGCAAATACAAAACCAACTGAATATGCAATTCAGTTAAAAGAAAAACAAAAAGCAAAATTCGTATACGGGGTTATGGAAAAACAATTCTACAAACTATATGAAGAAGCTTCTAGAAAAGATGGAGTAACTGGGGAAAACTTAGTTCAATACTTAGAAAGAAGATTAGACAACGTAGTTTACAGATTAGGATTTGTAAAAACTAGAAAACAAGCTAGACAAGTTGTGTCTCATGGGCATATCTTAATAAATGGTAAAAAAGTTAACATCGCTTCTTACAGAATTAAAGCTGGAGACGTTGTTGCAGTTGCAGAAACTTCAAAAAATATTGCTATTATTAAAGAAGCAGTAGAAGAAGGAAAATCAGCACCATCATGGTTAGAGTTGGATGCAGCTAAATTTGCTGGGAAAGTATTACAAAATCCTAACAGAGATGTAGTAGATTTTGAATTAAATGAAGCGCTTATCGTTGAGTTCTACTCTAGATAATAATATCCTTCTATAAAGGAAGTGAACGTATATGTTAAATATTGAAAAAAGAGCAAAAAACATAAAAATCACTGAAAATAAAGATAATAATTTTTCAGGGCAATATATAGTTGAACCTTTATACAGAGGGTACGGAAATACGATAGGTAATGCTTTAAGAAGAATATTACTATCATCTATACCTGGAGCAGCTATTAAAGCAGTAAGAATTGATGGAGTTCTTAATGAATTTTCTACTATGGAAGGTGTAGTAGAATCAGTTGATAATATTGTTTTAAATATTAAAGAATTAGTAGTAAAGGCTGAAACTACTGGTGAAAACAGAATGTCTCTTACTGTTAAGGGGCCAAAAGTTATAACTGGTGCAGACATAGTTACTGACTCAAAAATAGAAATTGTTAACCCTGAACAAGTTATTTGTACAGTTACAACTGACAGAGAAGTTAGTATGGAATTTATAACAGATACTGGAGAAGGATTTATTACTTCGGAAGAAATTGATAGAGATGATTGGGCAGTAGATTTTATAGCAGTAGACGCTATATATACTCCAATTAGAAAAGTTTCTTACAAAGTTGAAGATACAATGGTTGGAAGAATGACTGACTACGACAAGTTAATCTTAGATATTGAAACTGATGGAAGTATTAACATCAGAGATGCAATATCTTACGCAGCAGAGTTATTAACTCTTCATTTCCAAGCATTCTTAGATTTAGGAAATAAAATGGAAAATCTTAGAACAGCTGAAGAAGAAGAAGAAGTAAAAGATGAAGCAGTAGCATCAGACCAAGAAATACTTGGAATGAAAATTGATGAGCTTGACCTTACTGTTAGATCATTTAACTGTTTAAAAAAAGCAGGGATTGAATCAGTTGGAGAACTTGCTAAATTAGGAATGAATGATTTGTTAAAAATCAAAAATTTAGGAAGAAAATCTCTTGAAGAAATTATTGATAAAATGAAGGAATTAGGATTTGACTTGAATTCTAATCTTGGAGAATAATTAACGAGGAGGATAAGCTTAATGAATCACAATAAATCATATAGAAAATTAGGTAGAAGAACTGATCATAGATTAGCGATGCTAAATAACTTAACTAAATCTCTTTTAAAAGAAGAAAGAATAGAAACTACTGTTACTAGAGCTAAAGAGTTAAGAAAATTTGCTGAGAGAATGATAACAATCGGTAAAAAAGGTGATATTACTGCTAGAAGAAGAGCATTCGCTGTTTTAAGAGACAATGAATTAGTTGCTAAATTATTTAATGAAATAGCTCCTAAATATGCTGAAAGAAATGGTGGATACACTAGAATCATGAAAACTTCTGTAAGAAGAGGAGATTCGGCTGAATTAGCTATAATCGAATTAGTATAATAGATTAAAGACTGTCAATGACAGTCTTTTTTTTCTAATTAAAGAGTTTTGCAAAGTTGGAATTTTTAATATAAAACATAAATCCTAAGTGTAGAAGTACTCCTAATTAAATCTAATAAATGTGTCCAACGTCACGCTGGTTCGGCGAAGCTTTTGTGAAATGAAATGTAGCTTATCTTTTGGAGAAAAAATTGCGGTCTTATATTTTTTCTCTTTTCCAAACGTACAAAATACTTTATTATACAAAGCTTTTTTTAAAAAAATAAAAAAAGGACATAAAAGTCCTTTAGAATTTAATCAGTTAATTTTAATACAAAATTTGCCATAGTATCTCTTTGTGAAAAGCCTAAATTTTTATAGAAATTTCTTTTATAAGAAATAGATTCCATAGAGTTGTTAAGCATAACTCTTTCACAGCTCAATTCTCTAGCTCTATCAATTGCAAAATTAATTAGTTTTGTTCCAAGATTTTTACTTCTTTCACCTTCATGAACTATAAGTTCACTTATATATAGTTCTTTTCCTGAAATTAAAGGGAAGTTAAGTATATGGAAATTGATGTAACCAATAGCAGCATCTTCATCATTGACTATTACAAACAGGTTATTTGGTTCATCTAAAACCAACTTTAGAGTGTTAAGAAGCCTCTCTTCATTGAACTCCTTATATTCGTGGCTTATCTCTAAATAAGTCTTTATCATGTCGCTTACATGCGAGATATCCTTTTTCGAAAGTTTTCTAATCATAATATATCCTCCTCTATTTTTACTAAAAATTAATTGTTATTAAATAGGGTTCTGAGCCCAATTCTGAAAGTTCAAAGGTCTTTTTTATACCTAATTTTGGTATTTCTATTACTAGATTTTTAATTTCTTTAGTAGATTGAATTACTTCATTTATTATACCATTCTTATCTATTTGAAACTTATTATTATTAATATAAACACTAATGCCACTATAGTCTATAGGCGTTTTACTTTTAAGCTCTAAAATGAAGTTGATATCATTATTATTTAGAATAATAGTAAAATTTTTATTTTGATTATCCTCGTTTATAAAAGAATTACTTTGATAATTTGAATAATTAGAGTCATCAATTTTTAAATAATATTCAATACCACTTTTAATTTTTTCAAAGGAAAAAAAACCTTTTGAATCTGTTTTTACCATTCCAAAATAAGTTCCTTTTATATCATAAAGTTTTATAGATATATTGGAAAGAGGAAGAATACCGTTAGAAACAGTACCACTTAGAGAAGCAGTACGTTCAGTAAGTTTTATGTCAGGAACGATTTTTGTAGATAAGGTATCTATTTTTTCTACTCTACCTGTAGGAAAAAATCCAGGGATATTTATTTTTAAAAATGCTAAACCAGTGTAAACATTTGTTTCAAAAAAACCTTTAGAATCTGTAATAATCAATAAATTTTGGTTGTTATTTTTAATGCTGATACTTTGATTAGGTATTCCAATTCCATTATTATCGATTATGCGTCCTTTAATTATTGATGGAAGTTCATTCATATTATATGATAAATCAATTTTATTGTCATCAATTTTTATACTGCTTACTAATGTTTCATAGCCAAATTTTGATATGGTCATTTCATAAAATCCACTAGGAATATCAATAGAATAGATCCCTTCAATATTTGAAAATGTTTCAATTTCTCTATTTTTATCCTTAAACTTAATTAAAGCACCACCTAAGAGAGAATTACTACTAGTAATAGTACCATTTAATTTTAGTAACTTTACTGGGATATTTATGTTTAAATAATTATTTTTTTGAGTGTTGAATTTCATATTTTCAATAACATAAGGTGAGGAAAATAAAGTAAATATAACTAAAGTATACTCTCCATCTTTTAAATCTACACCAAGATCTTTTCCATAATAATCAAGGGATTTAATTAACTCATTATTTTTATAAATATTAATAATAGCTTCCTTAATTCTTACAGTATTACTGGAAACATCTAGGAAGTTATATTCAAAATTGTTACCTTCAAAAATATTGAAGTAAAAATCAAAACTTTCTTGTAAAGTGACTTCGATGTTTATATCCTCAGTAAGTTTTGAGACGAATTCTTCTGATTTATAAGGACTTTTTTCTACAGTTATACTAGCAAAGTTATTTGTGCTAGTAAATTGAACAAAACCATTAATATCACTTTTCTTAATTTCATTGTTCATAGTAACAAAAGCTCCATTAATAGGATTTTTTTTATTATCAGTTATAAAAAGAGATAATTCATTAGAAAATAAATGGAAAAGCGAAAAAATAAAAAAGAAGAAAAAACTTTTTTTATTCATAAAAAACTCCTTTCATATACTTCCACAAAACTTTGTGGTATAATTTAGTGTATCATGTTTTTTTTTTATAATCAAGGAGGGTATATGAAGATAAGCATTAAAAATAAATTTTCTATGATAATTATTTTTATGAGTATACTTTCATTAATTTTTGCATATATAATTTCTGATGAGTTTATTTCCAGAAATCTTAAAGATAAAGAAAATATTAGAGAAAAAGAAAAAATAATTCATGTAGAAAGAGAAATAAAAAGCATAGAAACTGGAATAGTTTCCGATATGGAAATATATTCAAAAAGTAAAGTTGTTCAAGAATTTTATGAAAATATAAATCAAAATATAAGCATAGAAGATAAAAGAAGGCTGGGTAACAATGTTGAAGAGTACCTTAAAGCTAATTTTATTAAAAATTATAATTTTTTGGAACAATTAAATTTTTCCTTTGCAAATAAAAATGGAATATTTATAAATAGACCAAATAGTACTTTGGAAAGGTCATTAGATATAAAGACTATAAAAAACAACTCATATAATTATTTTTTTACAGATAATGATTTGAACTATGTTGGAATAGTTCCAGTATATATAGACGGTATAAATGCAGGTTTTATAATTCTTGAATTTATTGTAGGGACAGATATATTAACAAAACTAAGCCAAGAATATGAAATAGATTTTATTTTGTTTAATAATAATAAAATTATAAAAAACACATTAATTGGTAATAGCGATAAAAAGTTTATAAAAGGTGATATTTTAGAGTATAATAATAAATTTTATCAGTTATTTAAACTTTCTATTAATAAAAATGTGAAAGATTTTTATATTACTTTTGACAAAGAAGAATATATGAAGGAAAGAGCTGAATTGTCTAGTTATCTTTTTATAGCTTTATTTTTTGTATTTACACTATTATTTATTTTTGCAAGTACAATATTGAATATTTTTATTGATTCATTAAGAAGACTAACTTTAAAGATTAATTCTTTAAAAGATGGAAATTTTAATGTTAATTTGGGAAATTTGAAAAATAGTAATGATGAAATTGGATTGTTAGCTCATGACTTTGAAATGATGGTACATATTTTAAAAGGTAAAATAAAAGAACTGGAAGAAGCCAATTATAATAACAAGCATTATTCAGAAAGACTTGAAAGAGTAAATGAAGAATTAAAAGACTCCCAAAAGAAAATAAATGAAAAAAGTGAAAATATAGATAGAATAAATAAGCTTTTAAATAGTCGTATTACAGAAATTAGTAATATTTATTATTTGATGATGAATATCTCTAAGTATATGATTGATGATAAGCTATATGATATAATAATAAAGGGAGTTAGAGAAGGATTAATAATTAATAAAGTAGCTCTTTATATAAGGCATGGAGATAAGTTGTTATTAAGAAGAAATCAAGGATTTGATAAAGTTGCAGAAAGTATAAGTATGAATGGAATAGATAAAACGCTTTTTAAAAAAGAAGTGCTTTCTGGAGAAGAGATATTGAATGAAATGGATTTTGAGAATATAGAAGAAACATATGCATTTCCACTTACTTCTTCAAGAGAAGAAATGAATATGTATGGAATAATTTTAATTTCAAATGGAGAAAAAATTAAGCAAGAATTTAAAAAGTCATCTTTAACTTATATAAAGGTTATAGTTATGGCACTTGAAAATAGAAAATTATATCTAAAACTTATGGAAGAAAATAAAAAACTTGAGGAAACAACAAAAGAATTACAAGAATCAGAAAAAATGAAAAATGTCTTTATTTCTAATATAAGTCACGAATTAAGAGTACCTTTGGTACCAATAAAAGGTTATCATGAAATAATACTTGAAGAACATATGGGTCCATTAAATTTCAAACAAAAAAAAGCACTAAAAACTTCATTAAGAAATATTGAGAGGTTACAAGAGATAATAGAAAATATTCTTAATTATTCTAGAATAGAATCAGGGAAGTATCAAATGCTGGATACTGAGGTTAAAGTTGAAGAAATAATGGATGAGTCATTGTCACGTTTAGAGAACTTATTTGAAGGAAAGAAAGTAGAAATAAAGAAACATTACACTGAAAATGGCGCAATAGTATTGATTGATAAAGAAGCTCTTAAACAAATTTGTGTTAATCTAATATCAAATGCAATTAAATTCTCAAAAGAAAATAAGGTTAGCATTTGCCTAGGAATAGAGGATGAAAAAAATAGATATAAAATATCTATAAAAGACAGTGGAGTGGGTATTGATAGAAGTAAAATAGACTTAATGTTAAAAAGTTTTAGACAATTTGAAGAGGGCGATACTAGAAAATATAATGGGATAGGATTAGGTCTTACAGTAGCTGAAAAAATCTTAGATTATTATGGAGAAAAAATCTTTATAAATAGTAATTTAAATAAGGGAACAGAAGTATATTTTTATTTAAAAAAAAGGTGATATGATGAATTTAGGGATAATAGCAGATGATTTTACAGGAGCTAATGATGTTGCGTTACAGCTTTCTAAATATGGAATAAAAGTTGAAAGTCTAATAGACTTAAAAAATATGCCAGAATATTTTGTGTATTCAACTGAAACTAGAAATGCAAAAGAAAAAGATGCAAGGAAAAAATTGAATATAACCTATAAAATGTTAAAAACTAAAAATGTAGATAAAATATATAAAAAAATTGATTCTACATTAAGAGGAAATATAAAGACTGAAATAGAAGTGTTACTGGAAAACATAGATTTGGAAGAAAAAGTGGCAGTAGTTCTCCCTTTTCCTAAATTGGGAAGAATAGTTAAAAATGGTAAGTTATGGATTGATGGAGTGGAGCTTAAAGATACTAGTTTTGCAAAAGATCCTTATTGGAAACTAGAGAGTTCAAATGTTTTAGATTATTTTGGTGGAGAGCTAATTAGTCTTGAAGAATTGCGCTCAGAAAATATGGTAAGTTTGTTAGAGAATAAAAAATCAAGAGTATTAGTTTTTGAAGCAGAAACTAATGAAGACTTAGATAAAATATCGAAACTACTTATAAAACAAAAACTAGATAAATACCTAGTAGCATCTGCTGGAATTATGGAATTTATGCTTCATAACTGGGGATTTGAAAAAGAAAAAATACTTGTAGTTTCAGGCTCTTGTAACAAAATAAATATTAATCAGACAAAATTGTTTATTGAGGAATATAAGCCTAGTATTTACGATTATTATGTAGATGAAGAAAAAGTATTATTTGAAGAAGGAAAAGAAGGGTATATTCTTAGGAGTATAAGAGATGGAGAAGAAAGATCATCTAAAGATATAGAAATTATAAAAAAAGCAATAGCACAAAGAGCAAAAGAGATTTGTGAAAAACAGAAAATAAAAAAGATTATTCTTTCTGGTGGAGATATTTCTATAGCTTTTATGGAAGAATTTGGTATTACTAAGTTAGAAATATTGAGTGAAATAGAGACTGGAATAGGCTTTGGGACAAGTGGAGATTGGCAGTTGATAATGAAGCCAGGAGGATATGGATCAGAAAAAATATATGAAAAAATGTATAGTTTTTTAAAAAAATACCGATAAATAGATTATATGTCTAATTTTGAGGTGAAATAAATGAAAAAACTAGTTTTGGCTGTATTTTTTTTATTAAATATGATAGTTGTGTACGGAGCAGTAGAAAATAATTTTTTAATCTCTTTAAATACCCAAGATAGCTTGAGTTTAGAGCTTTTGACAGGACTTTTGGCTTTTAGTGTTTTTGGATTATTTTCAATAGAGCTGTATAAAAATAGGAAAAACAAAATTTAAGTGAACCATAATAAAAAATAGAGATAAAATTAGGGGTCAAATAGACTCCTTTTTTAATTTTAAATTATTACAAAAGGTTGAAGTTTTTATAAAAGTGAGCTATAATTTAGTACGTTGATTTTAAAAGAGGATGTGCTATAATAGGAATAAGGCTTTTGTGGAAGAAGGGTGTAAATGGATAATCTAAAAGAGAGTTTAGATGAAGAAAAAAGAGTAGCAAATTCTTTTGCAAAAACTCAAATTGAAAAATCTTATTATTTAGGAGAATATAAAGAAAGAGTTTTGGGAGCTTTAAATAAAGATCAAATTATCGAAGATGATATTTATCCTGAAATTATTGATTTGATGGGAAGAAAAGAAGCGTATCTACTAAAAATTAGTAGAGATGTAGAAATAAAAAAAATTAAACCTTATATAGCTCATGCAGAAAAAATAGGGTTGAAATATCAATTGGTAGATGGGTTAGGATATAGAGGAGATATAGGGCTAGTAGTGGTTTCAGAATCAGCTCTAGAATTTCAGAATGAAAATCTTGTGATTAGAGATATGGATCAAGATTTTATTGATGTGGGACTTGGGGAAGTCTTTAGTAAAAGTATGGGATTATCAATATGCTCTAAACATTATAATGATGTAAAGAAAAAATTGCCAAATTATATTAATGAGTTTAAAAAAATAAATTTACTGGGGAAATTTTTAGGGCAGAAATGTCCTATTTGTCAAGCAGAGAAAGAACATAGGAGGAAGTAATGGACGCTTACAGAATTGTAGGAGGAAAAAAACTAGAAGGAATTATTGAAATAGGAGGAGCTAAGAATGCAGCTTTGCCTATACTTTGTGCAACATTAATTGAAAAAGGAACATATATATTAAGAAATGTACCAGCATTAAAAGATATTAAAACTTTATCAAAAGTTTTAGAAAAACTTGGATTGGAAGTTGAAAATCTAGATAAGAATACATTAAAAGTAGTAAATAAAGGTTTGGCAAGTATAGAAGCTACTTATGATTTAGTAAAAACAATGAGAGCTTCGTTTACTGTAATGGGACCAATTATAGCCCATGAAAAAAGAGCAAAAGTATCACTTCCAGGAGGATGTGCTATAGGAGCAAGACCAGTAGATTTGCATCTTAAAGGATTTGAAGCGTTAGGATGTGAAATACAAATCCATCATGGGTATGTAGAAGCTAATGCAACAGAATTAAAAGGAGCAAAAATAGTTTTAGATTTCCCATCAGTAGGAGCTACAGAGAATATTGTTATGGCTGCAGTAAAAGCTAAGGGTCAAACAATACTAGAAAATGCAGCAATAGAGCCTGAGGTAGAAGATTTATGTAACTTTTTAGTTTCTATGGGAGCTAAAATTGAAGGAATAGGAACAAGTAAAATAATAATTGATGGAGTAGAAACTTTGACTCCTGGTGAATATAATATTATACCAGATAGAATTGAAGCGGGAACGTATTTAGTATTATCAATACTATCAGAAGGTAAAGTGAAAGTTAAAGGCGCAATAAGAGAACATATGGATTCTTATTTAGCAAAGCTTGAAGAAATGGGAGCAGTTATCAAAGAAGAAGGCGATCTTATGTGGATAGAAACTTCTGTGAAAGAGCTTAAACCAGTAAGAGTAAAAACTATGCCTCATCCTGGATTCCCAACAGATTTACAAGCTCAAATAATGACATTAATGTCTATTGTTAAAGGAACAAGCGAAATAAAAGAAACTATTTTTGAAAATAGATTTATGCATGTGCCAGAATTAAATAGAATGGGCGCAAATATAAAAACTGATGGAAACAGTGCTTGGATTGAAGGAGTAGAAAAGTTTGAGTCAGCAGAAGTTATGGCAAGTGACCTTAGAGCAGGTGCAAGTCTTGTAATTGCAGCTTTATATGCTGAGGGAGAAACTTTGGTAACGAGAATTTATCATATTGACAGAGGATATGAGAGTTTGGAAACTAAATTGGAAAAATTGGGTGCTGAAATAAAAAGAATTAAGGTAGAAGGAGTTTAAATGGAAAAGTTAATAGGAATAAATCCTGTAACAGAAGCTCTTAAAAATAAAAAAGATATCGAGTATTTGGAGATATTTAAAGGTATTAATGAAGAGAAAGTTAAGGAAATAAAAGAGTTAGCTTCAAAAGCTAATATTAAAATAAAAAAAACTGATAAAAGAGAAGATAATACTCAGGGAGTAGTTGCTTATATAAGAGACTACGATTATTATATGGACCTTGGAGAGTTTCAAGAAAAGCTTGCGAGTGAAGAAAAAAGTATTGTTTTGATACTAGATGGTATACAAGATCCAAGAAATTTTGGAGCGTTAATAAGAAGCGCTGAGTCCTTTGGAGTAAGCGGAATAATTATACCTGAAAGAAGAGCTGTCGATATAAATGAAACGGTTGTAAAGACTTCAACAGGGGCCATAGAGCATGTGCCTATAATAAAGGTTACAAATCTATCTCAAGTAATGGAAAAACTTAAAAAATTAGACTTTTGGATTTATGGGGCAGAAGCTGATGGTGCTAAGTACTATTATGAGGAGAAATATCCTAAAAAAACTGCACTAGTATTGGGTAGTGAAGGTTTTGGAATAAAAGATAAGACTAAGAAGAATTGTGATATTTTAATTAAAATTCCTATGAAAGGGAAAATAAATTCATTAAATGTCTCAGTTGCAGGCGGTATATTGTTATCAGAAATTTCTAAATAGGGATGTAGGGGTGTGTTAATGGGGATAATTAAAGATATAGATGAAGAAATCATTCAAGAAGCGCAACATGGTAATTCTGAAGCAATAAACGAGATATTTGTAGAATATGAAAATTTCGTATTTTTAAAAGCTAAAAATTATTTTTTGATGGGAGCAGACAAAGACGACCTCATACAAGAGGGAATGATAGGTTTACTCAAAGCCATTAGAGGTTACGATAAAGAAAAACTCGCTTCATTTAAAACTTTTGCCTCAATTTGCATAAAAAGGCAACTTATTACAGCAATAAAATCAGCGAATTCACAAAAAAACATGGCATTAAATACAGCAGTAGGGATAACTAGTGAAAGTGACGATAATAAAGAACTTGTATATACAAAAGGACTTGAGTCTTATGTTTCATATAGCCCTGAAGAATTGTATCTTACTAAAGAACAAGTAACTGGATTAAAAGGTTACTTAGAAAGTAATTTGAGTTCTTTTGAAACGATAGTTTTTAATTGTATGGTTAGTGGATTAACTTATAAAGATATAGCTGTAAAATTAGAAAAAAAAGTAAAATCTGTTGATAACGCAATTCAAAGGATTAAAAGAAAAAGTGAAATGTGGATAGAGGATTATAAGAGATAAAAAATGGAGAATGGTGACATTCTCTATTTTTGTTTGTTTAATTTATATAAATGCCTGTTTTTATTGCAATAACACCAAATTTATGATATATTTTTAGATAAATACAAAAAATAAGAGGTGAAATAATGGAGTACAATTTTGGCCAAATAGAAAAAAAATGGCAGAAGAAATGGACAGAAGAAAAAATATTTAAAACAGAAAATAGTGCGCAAGGGAAAGAGAATTATTATGCTCTCGAAATGTTTGCCTATCCTTCTGGAAATTTACATATGGGACATGTTAGAAACTATACAATTGGAGACGTTATAGCTAGATATAAAAAAATGAAAGGCTTCAATGTTTTACATCCTTTTGGATGGGATAGTTTTGGACTTCCTGCAGAAAATGCTGCTATACAAAATGGAGCTCATCCTGCAAAATGGACTGTTGCAAATATTGAAAATATGAAAAAACAACTTAACCTCTTAGGATTATCATATGATTGGGATAGAGAAATAGCTACTTATACGCCTGAATATTATAGATGGAATCAATGGATATTTAAAAAACTTTATGAAAAAGGTCTTGTTTATAGAAAAGAATCCACTGTAAACTGGTGTCCAGACTGTAATACAGTTCTTGCTAATGAACAAGTTGAAGACGGAAAATGTTGGAGACATGGAAAAACTGATGTTATTCAAAAAGAATTAACTCAATGGTTTTTCAAAATTACTGAGTACGCAGAAGAGTTATTAACAGGACATAAAGAACTTGAAGCAGGATGGCCATCAAAAGTTCTTGCTATGCAAAAAAACTGGATAGGAAAATCTTTTGGAACAGAAGTTAATTTTACTGTGGAAAAAACAGGAGAAACTTTACCTGTATTTACAACGAGAGTAGATACTCTTTATGGAGTAACTTATGCAGTACTTGCTCCAGAACATCCAATGGTAAAAGAGATTTTGGCTGAAAACCCTAGTATAACTGCTGAGGTAGAAGCAATGAAAAATGCCGATATGATAGAAAGAACTGCTGAAGGAAAAGAAAAAACAGGAGTATTTACAGGAAGATATGTAATAAACCCTGTTAATAACAAAAGAGTTCCTCTGTGGATTGGGGATTATGTTCTTATGAACTACGGAACAGGAGCTGTAATGGCTGTTCCTACTCATGATGAGAGAGATTTTGCTTTTGCAAAAAAATACAACCTTGAGCTTATACCAGTAATTTTACCTATAGATAAAGAAAGTAAAGAAGCGATACATATAAAAGCAGAAGATATGCAAAATGCTTTTGTTGGTCAAGGAATTATGGCAAATTCTGGAGAGTTTGATGGAATAACAAGTAAAGAAGCCCTAACAAAAATTGCTGAGAAGGTAGAAGCTATAAAAGCTGGAACAAGAACAGTAAAATATAGATTAAAAGATTGGGGAATTTCAAGACAAAGATATTGGGGAACTCCAATTCCAGCAATTTATTGTGATAAATGTGGGATAGTTATGGAAAAAGATGAAAATCTTCCAGTTAAACTTCCTACAGATATAGATTTTAATGCAGGAGGAAATCCTCTTGCAACATCTGAAGAGTTTAAAAATGCTACTTGTCCATGTTGTGGAGGAAAAGCTAGAAGAGAAACAGATACTATGGATACTTTTGTTGATTCATCTTGGTATTATTTAAGATATACAGATTCAAAAAATCTGGAAGCACCAGTAGATAAAGCCATTGCTGATGCTTGGTCACCTGTTGACCAGTATATTGGTGGAGTAGAACATGCAGTAATGCATTTATTATATGCTAGATTTTTCCATAAAGCTCTTAGAGATTTAGGTCTTGTAAGTACAAACGAGCCTTTTAAAAGACTTCTTACTCAAGGAATGGTTCTTGGACCATCGTACTATTCAGCAGCTACAAACAAATATCTTTATGCTGAAGATGTAAGGATTGAGGGAGACAAAGCTTTTGCTAGAGCAACAGGAGAAGAGTTAGCAGTAAAAGTGGAAAAAATGTCTAAATCTAAAAATAATGGAGTAGATCCATTACATATTATTGATAAATATGGAGCAGATACAGCAAGAGTTTTTGCAATGTTTGCTGCACCTCCAGAAAAAGAACTTGAATGGAATGAAAACTCTTTAGCTGGTTCTTATAGATTTATTCAAAGAGTTTGGAAACTTGTAGATGAAGGAAAAGATAATTTCCAAAGCGGAAAAGTAAATTTAGATAAAGTAAATAAAGCAGATAAAGCAATACTTAGAAAACTTCATCAAACTATCAAAAAAGTAACTGACTCAATAGAAGATAATTTCCATTTTAATACTTCAATAGCAGCAGCTATGGAGCTTATAAATGAGCTTAATGATTACAAAACTAACGTGCTTGATGCTAGTGGAACTAGCTCAGAATCGAAAAAAGTATATTATGAAGCAGTAAAAACTCTTGTAGTTTTACTTTCACCATTTGCTCCTCATGTTTGTGATGAGTTATGGGAAATACTTGGAGAAGAAGGATACCTGTTTAACGCAGCTTGGCCAACTCATGTAGAAGCTTTAACTATTGCTGATGAAATAGAGATTGCTGTACAAGTAAATGGTAAATTGAGAGCTACGGTAGAAGTAGACAGAAATATAACAAAAGAAGAACTTGAAAAATTAGCTTTAGCTCAAGAAAATGTTCAAAAACATTTGGAAGGTGTAAATGTAGTTAAAGTAATCATAGTTCCGGGAAAAATAGTAAATATAGTTGTAAAATAGAATCAAGGGGAAATCCCCTTGATTTTTATTTTGTATAAAAGATACATATAAAGTTATTTCAGGATTAATACTATTACTATAAGAGTTGAAAAGCTTAACCTCATATGAACTTCGTTTAATGTATGTTAAATATTTTCATGAAAACTTATAAAATCAGTTATCTAAAAAAATTTAATTTTTTTTAAAATAAAAAAAGGAAATAGATATATTTATAGTAAATATAATCAGAACATCTTCCTTAGTTCTATTATTTGATTACATCCCCAATGTATGAAAAAGAGCAGGTTCCCCAAACCTGTTCTTTTTCATTTTCAATAATAAAATTAGGCTATGTTCCAGTTAGCTGTGGGATTACATAATCATCATTTGAAATAAGGTTGTAGAGTCTTTTATAGCTTTATCTTCCAGAATATGTTTCCACCATAAATAATGATTTAAATATTTAGTTGC
>JAGNSM010000200.1 GCA_017988045.1 Fusobacteriaceae bacterium | reverse complement strand
ACATTAGAAATACTAAGAATTTTTTTATCATGGTAAATCTCCTTTCTATAAATAAGCTATATATTAAATTATAGTTATCAAAAGACATATGAAACAACATTATTTTGTAGAAACCTATTTAAATTTTTCTAGACAAATAATTGCATATTATTTATAATAGGTGTAAACAATATAAAATTGAGGAGAATAAAGTGATAGAATTTTCAAGGTTAGAGTTATTAGTAGGACATGAAGGAATAGATAAACTTAAAAATAGTCATGTAATAATTTTTGGAATAGGCGGGGTGGGGTCTTATGTGGCTGAAGCCCTTATAAGAGCTGGAATAGGAGAACTTACCTTTGTAGATTATGACGAAATTTGTGTTACTAATATTAATAGACAAGTACACGCACTGAGAAATACAGTTGGAAAAGATAAGGTAGAAGTTATGAAAGAGAGAGCTTTGACCATTAATCCTAAAATTAAAATAAATGCACTAAAACTTTTATATAATGATGAAACTCATGATGAAATATTTGCAAAACATTATGATTTTGTGGTAGATGCTATAGATATGGTTACTAGTAAAATTAAACTTGCTAACTATTGTTATAGAAATAAAATCAAAATTATAGCATCAATGGGAACTGGGAACAAGTTTCATCCAGAAATGCTAGAAATATCTGATATACATAAAACATCAGTTTGCCCTTTAGCAAAAGTTATGAGAAAAGAGCTTAAAGAAAGAGGAATAAAGAAACTTCCAGTAATTTATTCTAAAGAAGTTCCTGTTAAGCCAAATCAAGGAAAACATAATTGTAAAACTAATTGTGTTTGTCCAAATCCAGATGACCATATTAATTGCACAGGTAGAAGAGTTATTCCAGGAAGCACATCTTTTGTACCTTCCACAGCTGGAATGATAATAGCTTCTTATGTTGTGAGAAACATTTTGGAAATAAGATAGAAATAGAATTATTTGAAAAAAGCATAAAGAAAACAAAGAAAAAAGTTCTCTGTAAATTAGAGAACTTTTAAGACTTTGTAATCTTTATGCTATTTTATTAAGAAATAATTAAATTTTTTCAGTGATTGTTTGATTACTTTTAAATTTTGAATTAATAACTGCATAAATAGCAGGAAGAAGAGATATTCCAATAATTCCGAAAACTATTAAGGAAAAATGCTCTTTGATAAAAGGGATAGTTCCAAAAGAATATCCAAGACCAAGTAAAAGAGCTACCCAAGAAACACCACCAATTACATTGTAAATTGTATACCTTATTAAGCTCATTTCTCCGATTCCTGCAATAAAAGGCGCAAAAGTTCTTAGAATCGGGAAAAAACGCGAAAGGATAATGGCTTTACCTCCATGTTTTTCAAAGAAGCTGTGAGTTTTATCAATATACTCTTTTTTTATAATTTTTTTCAAGAATTTATTATTGTTACTTAAAATTTTATGTCCAAAATGTCTACCAATAAAGTAGTTTACAGTATTTCCTAACAAAGCAGCAATACCAAGAGTCAAAAATAATGAAATAATATTGATTTTTCCTTCATTTGATAAGGCACCTAGTGCAAATAATAAGGAATCACCCGGTAAAAAAGGTGTTATAACAAGTCCAGTTTCTCCAAATATAATAAAAAATAAAATAGGATAAATAAAAGAACCATAAGTTTGAATCAAAGTTATTAAATGTGTATCGATATGTATAATAAAATCAAAAATACTTAAAATAAAATCCAACTAAATCACTCCTTGAAATATAAAAAACTATATTTATTTTACATCAAAACAAGCTAATTTGTCAAAATAAATAAATCTTAGATATTTGTAGGTGGCTAAAATAGGGAGAAAAAGAGTGATTTCTTCAACGTTGATTTTTAATTGTAATTAGTGTATAATTGTTTACCAAGCTAGAACTAGAAAGGCTGATAAATATGAAAAAAGTAATGCTTTTAGGCATTAATAGTAAGTTTGTTCACACGAATATTGCTATAAGGTATATAAAGAAATACGTTGAAAAGTATAGTGATATAGAAATTGAAATTTTTGAGAAAACAATAAACAATCATGTAGAAGAGATTATCGCAGATATTTATAGAAAAAAGCCAGAAATACTAATGATTTCAGCTTATATATGGAATTCTGAATATGTATACAAACTTATAACAGAAGTTAAAAAAGTTTTTAAAAATTTAACTCTTGTTTTAGGTGGACCAGAAGTATCTTATAACGCCATAGAACTTATGAATAAATATATTGAAATTGATTATATTATAAGTGGTGAAGGGGAAAAAACTACATTAGAATTTTTAACTAAAGATAAAAAAGATGTAAAAGGCTTATATTATAGAGAAGAGGATAAAATAAAATTTGGAGGAATAAGAGAGGGAATTTGTGATTTAGACGAAATTCCATTTCCTTATGAGGTAGAAGAGTTTTCTGAAAAAGGGAAAATTTTTTATTATGAAAGTTCCAGAGGTTGTCCGTACTCATGTAGTTACTGTATGTCTTCTATAGATAAAACTGTAAGAAATTTTAGCATTGAAAGAGTTAAAGAAGATTTAATGATATTCCTAAATAATGGAATAAAGCTAATAAAATTTATAGATAGAACTTACAATTTGAAAAAATCAAGATATATGGAGATTTGGAAATTTTTACTTGATAATTATAGGGAAGATACTACTTTTCATTTTGAAATAACAGGAGATTTGTTTGATGAAGAGGTTTTGGAATTTTTAAAGAAAATTCCTAATGGATACTTTCAATTTGAAATAGGAGTACAAACAATCTATCCTGAAACAATGGAACTAATTCATAGAAAAAGTAATCTTGAAAGATTAGCTCATAATGTTTTAGCCATTAAAGATAATATTCATTTACATTTAGATTTGATAGCAGGTTTACCAAAAGAAAACTATGAAACTTTTAAAAATTCTTTTAATTATGTATATAAACTTAAGCCTGAAATGATTCAGCTTGGTTTTTTGAAGATATTAAAAGGAACAGAGATTTCTAGTCAAATAAAAGAGTATGGATATAAATTTTTAGATTATGCTCCCTATGAAGTATTAGAAAATGACTTTATTAGTTATGGAGAAATTTTGAAACTGAAAGATGTAGAACATGCACTAGATATTTATTATAATTCTGAAAACTTTAAAGAAAGTAGCAATTTTATAATAGAGAATTTTTATGCAAGTCCCTTTGATTTTTTTGAAGAAATAGCAGAGTTTTTTAGAGATAAAGGAGCTTTTGATGTAGGACATAAAAATCATGCTTATTTTAATATGTTATTTGAGTTTTATAAAGAAAAATGTTTTGAAAATTTGGATATATTTACAGAATATTTGAAATACGATTATTTCTATATGGAAAAACCTAAAATTATACCATATTGGCTAGCAAGAAATAGTGATAAAGATTTTTATAATGAAATTCTGAAAACCAAAACAGAT
>JAGNSM010000199.1 GCA_017988045.1 Fusobacteriaceae bacterium | reverse complement strand
TCTTTTTTTTTCATAAAAACCACCTTAATATTACTAATCCGATATATTTAGTAGGATAATATCATTTTTTATTAAAAAAGTCAAGAAATTATCTAGAAAATAATTGGAAATAGAGTGAAGATGTGTATTAATTGTTAATCTGAAAATTTTAAATTTATGTTTTCTCTAATTTTTTTAGTCAGTTTAGCAAAGACTAAAGCATATGAGTGGTCAATTAGTTCTTTTATCTTTACATCAGGGACATCTTTATTCAGATAAATAGTGTTCCAATGAGTCTTGTTCATATGGTATCCTGGAATAATTCCTTCAAAGTCTTCTCTTAATAATAAGGCTAGTTGAGGATTACACTTTAAATTTATTCTTAGGTCTTTTGATGATATATCAATTAGTCCAAAGATTTTTTCTCCTACAATAAATGTCATTGTTGTTTCATCAAAAGGGAAATTAATTTTTGCAGCTTTTTTGCTTAAACAGTAATTTTTAAGTTCTTCCAGTGTCATATATATTCCTCCTAAATCAAGTATTAGTTATTATAACATATTCTAAAAATAAATTTATCAAAAGAAAAAAGGCCAAAAAGGCCTAATTTTCAGATATTCCATAATCTTTTATTACTTTGTTAACAAGCTCTTTAGGAAGTTTCTCATATTTTTCAAACTCCATTTCAAAGGCTCCTGTAGAATGTGTAATCGACTGCAAATCCAGAAGATATTTAAACATTTCACTTTGAGGGACAAGAGCTGTAATTATTTTTTCTTCACTATTTAGGCTATCAATTCCAAGAACTTTTCCTCTTTTTTTATTCAAATTTCCAATAATATCCTTTGTATAAGTATCGAATACTGTTACCATTACTTTTACAATAGGTTCTAATATTACGCTTTCTCCATCTAGCATAGCTTTTTTGTAAGCAAAACTAGCAGCCATTTTGAAGTCAAAATCATTGGAATCTACAGAATGAAATGAACCGTCCAATAAAGTGGCTTTTATGTTGGTAACAGGAAAGCCACCAAGAACTCCTTTTTTCATAGATTCAATAATACCTTTTTCTATAGCAGGGAAATATTGTTTTGGCACAGAACCTCCGTGAATCTCTTCAAAAAATTCAAAAGGTTCTTTAGAAGGTTCAAACTTTATAAAAACATGCCCATAATGTCCTGCGCCACCAGATTGCTTTTTATATTTTCCTTCTACCTCAATAGATTTTGTTAAAGTTTCCTTATAATTAGTTCTAGCATCAATAAGCTTAACTTTAAGGTCAAATTCGTTATTAAGACGATTTATTAGTATTTGTAATTGCTTTTCTCCTTGTGCTGCAATTATTAATTGTTTAACTTCAAGATTTCTATAAAATTCAAAACTTGGATCTTCATCTTTTAGTTTTTGAAGGGAATCAATAATTTTTTCATCATCATTTTTACAAAAAGTTTCAAGAGCATAAAATAGAGTAGCTTTTGGTAATACGAGGGCTTCATAAGTAATTTCATTATCGATACTACAAAGAGTATCACCAGTTTTCGTATAGTTAAGCCTAGTTGTTGCACCTATATCAGAGCTTACTATTTCATCAGTTTCAATTTGTTCTTTACCTCTAAAAAAATATAGATTGGATATTTTTTCTTTTTTATTGCAATTTGAATTTAAAACTTCTGTGTCTTTTTTTATTGAGCCTGAAAACACTTTGAAAAATGATATTTTTCCGACATAAGGGTCAAATATTGTTTTAAAGACTTTGGCAGAAAAATTTTCATCAAGAGAGATATTTCTAAAATGTTCATTGTCTTCAGCAATTTTTATTCCTTCATTTTTTTCAGCAGAATTTGGGAAATATTTATATAGCATCTGAAATAGAGTGTTTACACCAATCATATCTGTTGCCGCACCAAGAATAACTGGGACAATAAGGTTATGAGTAATTCCTAAATGAAGACCATTTACAAGCTCTTCATCTGAAAAATCTTGTCCATCTAAGAATTTTTCTAATAGATTATCATCTGCTTCTGCAACTGCTTCTTTCAAGAGATTTTTTATTTCTTCCTCTTCTTCAATCAATTCTTTTGGAATTGGAGAATCTTCACAATTAATACCATTAAATATTCTGGCTTTATTTTCTACTATATTTATAAAACCTTTAAAGTTTCCTTTATCTCCAATAGGTATTGATAATGGAGCAAGTTTTTTACCAAATTTTTCTTTGAGTTCTTCCAGTAATTTTTTATAGTTAATGAAGCCTTTATTCATTTTATTTATAAAGATAATTCTAGGAATATTATTATCTTCGAGGAGTTTCCAAGAGTTAATAGTTCCAAGCTCAATTCCAGAGCTACCATCAATTACAAGGACTGCACCGTCAATAATATCAATAGAACTGTAAATATCACCTTTAAAATCTTCGTATCCTGGATAATCCAAAATGTTATATTTATGTCCTTGATACTCCATAGTTAAAGGTGATAACCTAATTGAGAAGTGTTTTTCTTTTTCTTCTTTATGATAATCAGAGGAAGTAGTTCCATTTAAAGTGTTTCCCATTTTTTCTTTTGTGCCACTTATTACAAGCATTGCTTCACTTAAAGTTGTTTTTCCAGAACCAATATGACCTAATAATGCAATGTTTCTTATTTCATTTGTCTCATAGAGTTTCATAATTTTCCCCCTCTTTGTAAATGCTATTATGATAATTATATGAAAAAAAATTGAATTTCCTTTATAAAAATCAAAATAAAATGAGGCTATAAAGCCTCATTAAATTAAATCTTAAAGAATTTCAAATCATTATCTAATTCCTCTATTAATGTAGAGTTTTTATCCACATCTTTTTGTTTGTTTACTAAAATTTCCTTAATTTCTTTACTAATACTAGAAGTTTCTACACTTAAAGTTTCTATTTCAGTAGAATTATTAGTTATAGTACTTATGGCAATAGTAATTTCTTGTGAAGCAGCTGATTGTTCTTTAACAGAAGTAACAATATCATTTATTTCTAAAGCATTTTTATCTGTTAATTCAGAAATTTGTGTGATACTTACTTCAGCAAGTTTAGAAAGTTTAAGTCCTTCATCAACTTTTGTTTTTACACCCTCTCCACTTTCTTTTACTTTTTCTACGCTATTTTGAATGGAATCAATAAGACCTTCTATTTTTTTAGTTTCTCTATTTGTTTGTTCAGCAAGTTTTCTTATTTCATCAGCAACAACAGCAAATCCTCTACCTGCTTCACCTGCACGAGCAGCTTCTATTGCAGCATTTAGAGCTAATAAGTTAGTTTGTTCTGCAACACCATTAATTGATATTATAATTTGACCAATATTGTTTGAAATATCATTAAGTTTATCAATTTCTTGGTTAGTTTCATTTACACTTTCAGTAATTTCTCCCATACTTTGCGACATTTTTTTAATATCACTAGTGCTTGAATGAGAAATTTCTAAAGATTTTTTGAAAGCTTCAGC
>JAGNSM010000075.1 GCA_017988045.1 Fusobacteriaceae bacterium | reverse complement strand
TACAATATCAATAAAATCTGATAAAATAGTTTATCTCAGAGATAAAGAAAGGATATGATATGGATTTAAGAAGATTTATTGACGAAGTTCCTACAGAATCTGAAGCTCTTGAACTTTTCAAGCTTAAAGGTTCAAAACTTATGGAACTATTTGCTGTGGCTAATCAAGTTAGAGAAAAATATTGCGGAAATAACATAAATGTAACAACTCTTACTAACGCTAAAGCCGGAGAATGTTTGGAAGACTGCAAATTTTGTGCTCAGTCTATCCACTATGCTACAAATATCACTACATATACTCTAAAAGACAAAGCTAAAATAGTAGAAGAATTCGATAGAGCAATAAAAGTTAACGGTGCAGATACATTTTGTCTTGTAACAGCTACGAGAGGGCTTGTGAAAGATGATAGTGATTATGAAAGAATTATTGATATTGCTAAAGAGCTAAAAAGTAGAAATCATGAAATCAAACTCTGTGCTTCTATGGGAATGACTGACAAAGTAACTGCTAAAGGCCTTAAAGAGGCTGGAATCGACATTTATAACTCTAACCTACAAACTGCTCCAAGTACATATGGGAAGAGAGTAGCGACTACTCATACTTCTGAGGATAGACTTAATACCTTAAGAGCTGCCAAAGAAGCTGGTTTGGAGATTTGTACTGGAGGTATTGTTGGGCTAGGAGAAACTTATGAAGAACAAATAGAAATGGCTTTTACTCTAAAAACTTTAGATGCCAATGTTGTTCCTATTAATATTCTGACTCAAGTAAAAGGTACTCCTTATGAAGAAAATGCCGATAAAGATATGTCAGATATTTTGAAAACTATAGCTATTTTTCGTTTAATTTTAAAGTCTTCTCTAATCAAACTTGCAGCAGGTAGAGAAAAAAGACTTAAAGACTTTATGGGAATGGCATTTATGTGCGGTGCCAATTCTATGATAGTTTCTGGATATTTAACAACTTGTGGAAGAGCTATTGAAGAAGATTTAAATTTTATAGATGATATTAAAAAACTTTGGGAAAATTAAAACTGAGATTCTTTCTCAGTTTTTTTATTTTGACTTTTGACTCTTTTAATTTTATACTATTTTTAGAGGTGATTTTATGAAAAATAGTGCATTGTTAATTATAGATATTCAAAATGATTTTTGTGAAAGTGGAGCTTTAGCTGTAAAAGATGCGAACTCTATAATTCCGGTAGTCAATAATCTTATTGATTACTCTAATGAGATAAATTCTTTTATAATTGCAACTAAAGATTGGCACCCTCTTAATCACAAGAGCTTTGCAATTAATTCTTGTAAAGAAATCGGTGAGTTTGGAGAACTAGAAGGATTACCGCAGGTGTTTTGGCCTATACATTGTGTACAAGATACCTTTGGTAGCGAGTTTCATAAAGATTTGTCTCCAATAGAGAATATTGTATATAAAGGACAAGATTTTCTTGTGGATTCTTATAGCGGATTTTTTGATAACGGAAAAATTCATAAGACTGATTTGGATAAAACTCTCAAAGAAAAAGGGATAAAAACTCTATATGTTGTGGGATTAGCCACAGATTATTGCGTAAAATACAGTGTCCTTGACGCTCTGAATCTGGGGTATGAGGTTTTCTTGGTAGAAGATGCAATAAAAGGTGTTAATCTTTCAGAAAACGACAGTCAAAATGCTATCAATGAAATGACAACTTCTGGTGCAAAACTTATAAAAAGTTCAGATATATTAAAGAGGCTCCCTTAGGAACCTCTCTAATCTTCTATAAACTTCAAATTATAATTCCCTTTAAGGGCATACTCCAGTTCAAGAGCCTTTTCCTTTTCTCCTAAGTTTCCGTAATATCTACTTAGATAATACGTCTCTACAGGGCTAAGCTGCTTTTCTCTTAAAAGTTCCTTAACTAAATCTTCATCAAATATATGCTTTTCGTTAAAATAAAAATATTCTATTTTCTCTAAATCTGCATACTCGATTTCCAATGGATAATTTTTTCTTATAATTTCTACAACTTCTACCTTATATCCATTATTCCCTAAAAATTTTAACATATCTAAATTCAAAAATTCCTTATACTCTAATAATTTATCGTATTTTTTAGCATTATAAAGATAAGTTATATATTGATTTCTATGCTTTATAGGTATTAATTGATTGTTTTTTTCCAAGTATTTAAAATAGTAAGTTTTATCAAAAAGGCTTTCTAATTTTTCCTGTGTTTCATAAGTTTTATCTATTTCAATCAAATAATTTATATATTTTTCTTGAGTTTGTTGGAACACTAGATTAATTAAGTATTTCTTTAGTTCTTCCTTGTTTCTAGCAAGTTCAAAATATTTTTCAAAAGCTTCTTTATCAAAACTCTTGGATAAATAGTCTTCTAATAATTTTATCTTTTCATCTTTATTATCAGTAAAATTAAGCCTTATAAACAAAATATCCTTCTCAAAAACAGAGCTATATATTTGTGTGAATTCTTCAGTATATTTTTTTATAATAGCTGTATCAACCTTTTTATATTCAAGATATTTTATAAATTCTATGAAAAATTTTGGCTTAGATTCCACAAATTTTTTAGCAGCTTCATAATTTTCTAAAAGAAGGTTTATAACAAAACTTTTCCCTTCATCTCCTGTAGCTGTTGCCTCTTCTAATAGAGCCTTACACAGTTTATCAAACTCTTCTTTATTTCCTTCAAATTTGTATCTATATAATTTTTCATAGACATTTCTTCCCTCTATTCCTCCATTTTTAAAATAGGAAAAATAGGTTTCAATTTCATTAAGACTACTAATTTTATTGTATTCTTTATACTTTTCTTCTTCTACATAACTTTCTGTTTGTAGCTCTTTTGTGGCAAGCTCTACTCCCAATTTATTAGCAATTCTTGCTTTAAATTCACTATTATATCCAGTATAAGAATTAAAATAATAATATGCTAGTTCATCTTCATGAAACTCTGTGTAAAAATCAGCTATATATAAAAGTTTGTCTGGGTCTTTTGATTCCAATAACTCTTCTATATATGCTTTGTTTTCTTTAGGAAAATAGACTTTTTTATTATTGAGTTCTACCAATTCATAACGTTCAATCTGCCCTAAAACATTAATAATAGTCATTAAAAAT
This sequence comes from Fusobacteriaceae bacterium, assembly GCA_017988045.1. Taxonomy (GTDB): domain Bacteria; phylum Fusobacteriota; class Fusobacteriia; order Fusobacteriales; family Fusobacteriaceae; genus JAFGUR01. The sequence continues at coordinate 7,309 of JAGNSM010000075.1, read as the reverse complement.
AATATAGATATTAAAATTTTATTTGGACTTCTTAACAGTACTTTTAATTCTCTATACATAATTTTCTCCTAATCTTCCTCTATACTTAATGTTGCTTTACCATTTAAATTCAAATCGCCAAAAGCTCTTTCTTTATGATATTTAAGTTTGTAATAAGCACCTGCTGCAATCATTGCTCCATTGTCTGTACAAAGCACCATACTTGGATAGTAAACTTTTATACCTTTTTTAGAAGCTTCCTCTTCAAGAGTAGCTCTCAGTGACTTATTCGCTGCAACTCCTCCAGCTATCAAAATAGTTTTACAATCTTTATCTAACGCTGCCCTTATAGCTTTCTTAACCAAAACTTTTACCACAGAACCTTGAAAAGAAGCAGTTAAATCAGGTACATTAATTTCCTCTTCTTTCATTCTCTTTTGGTTAACAAAATTTATTACAGCTGTTTTTAACCCAGAAAAACTAAAATCATACTCTCCAACTTTTGCTTCCTTAAAAGGTATTGCATTTGCATCACCTGTATGAGCCAACTTATCCACAACAGGTCCTCCTGGATAACCTAATCCCAACACTCTAGCTACCTTGTCATAACTCTCTCCTACAGCGTCGTCTAACGTCCCTCCAAGGTTAGTAAAATTATGGTTTTCATCTATATAAACTATATTTGTATGCCCTCCCGAAACTACAAGTGTAATTGCTGGAAGAGAAACTTCATGTTCAATAAAATTTGCATAAATATGTCCCTTAATATGATGTACTGGTATAAGAGGTTTTTTATAAGAATATGCAAGTCCCTTAGCAAAAGATATTCCTACTAAAAGAGCTCCAATTAACCCCGGAGCATAAGTAACTGCTACATAATCTATATCTTCCATAGTAACCTTTGCTTCCTCTAATGCTTCATCCAAAATTGCAGCTATATTTTTTATATGGTGTCTTGAAGCAATCTCTGGTACAACGCCTCCAAATTCTTTATGTATCTCAATTTGTGATGATATTATATTTGATAAAATCTCTTTTCCATCTTTTAAAACAGCTATGGAAGTTTCATCACATGATGTTTCTATTGCTAATATTAACATTATTTTTCTCCTTTATTATTACTACTTTCTAAACTAGGTTTTATAAAACATTTAAGAATCTGAGCGTGGGACGCTCAACCCCATATCTGAAAAAATTTTTTTTAAATACTCTACTTGTGTGTGTTTTTAACATTTTGTCATTTCGAGGTACGAGAAATTTCAAGATACCTCCCTTGTCGGTATGACAATAGTTAGGTCATCATAGAACGAAATACCTTCAGGTGACGACATTGGGCAGCTCGGTAAGCCACGACTTAAAAAATTATTTTTATTTTAGTCCCATTTAATTAAGAAACCCTTAAACAAGTTAAGGGTTATTTAGTAAATTTCTTTTTAATTTCATCTAAAAAATTACTTTTAGGAATATCAACTGTAGTAACCAAATCAGTCCTTCCAATTTCTCTTCCTTCATAACTTATTATATAAGTTCCTACTTTTTCTCCTTTTTTAATTGGAGCTTTTATCTCTTTAGGTAAGAAAACATATTTATTAAGTTTCCAGTCACTTTTTATCTCTTCTCTTATATCTTTTCCAGCATAAAGAGCTATTCTTTTTTCCTTACCATCTTTGAGTGGAGCTTCTATTATAAACTCTCCTGCACTTATTAGTATTGATGTTTTAAAATTATTTTTTAGCGCATCTATCTCTTCATTAATTTGAGAATTACGAGCCTCTTCTGACAATGAACCTAATAAAATAACCGTATAATTTTTCCCTTCTTTACTTGTTGTAAAAATTACATTATATCCAGTAGAAGCATAATATCCCTGTCTTATCCCTATAGCTAAAGGGTCTTTACTTGATATTTTGTTAACATTATCTATTGTCACACTTTTATCTTTTATTTTCATACTTTTTTGAACCAGCATATTATACATAGCCTTATTTTTATAAATAGAATTCATCATTTTATTTATATCTGTTACTGTTCCTACATCAGATTTTTTCTTTGTAATATCTGCATGAAGTCCTGTACTTGTATAGAATATTGTGTTTTTCATACCAAGTTTTTTTGCTTTAGCATTCATTAATTTTACAAATTCAGTCTCATTTTTAGCAACTAATCTAGCTAATATAAGTGTAGCATTATTTTGGTTTCCCAAAAGCATTCCTATTAATAAATCTTCTACCTTTACCTCTTCACCAGCTTTAAGTGGCATTTTACTTCCATCAAGCTTAGACTCTATTTCAAGTACCTTAGTTATACTATTTAAACTTAATTTTCCTTCAGAAATCTTATCAAAAACAATAAGTCCACTCATTAATTTGGTTATAGAATTAAGAGGATGTTTAATTTCAACATTTTCTCCTTCTAAAAGCCTTCCATCATTGGTAAAAATTCCTCTAGCTATATAATCTGTGGCAGAAAACATCATGCTAGTTATAATCAAAAATAAACTCAAAAACTTTTTCATCCTTCATCTCCTTATTAATATCAAAATTATTATAAGACATTTGTCATAAAATAGCAATATCTCTTTTTATCCATTGAATTATTTAGCTTTTAGTTTTATTAATGTGATTATTTTTGAGTCTTTTTATTCTGTTTTAGGTTATAAAAATTCTTGTAATAAAAAACGGCACCTATTGGCGCCGTCAGATTATTTTGCTTTCTTCGATAAATAGTTTTCAATTGCTTCTTTTATAGCTTCTTCAGCTAGTACTGAGCAATGCATTTTTGCTGGAGGCAAACCATCTAAGGCTTGAGCTACTGCTTTGTTAGTTAAAGCTAATGCTTCTTCTACCTTCTTACCTAAAATCATTTCTGTAGACATTGATGATGTGGCTATTGCAGAAGCACAACCGAATGTTCTGAACTTAACATCTACTATAGTTTCATCCTCTATCTTTAAGAATATTTCCATAACGTCACCACATGTTGGACTTCCTACTTTTCCATATCCATCAGGATTTTCTATTTTCCCAACATTTCTTGGATTTTCAAAATGGTCCATAACTTTTTCTGAATACATAAGCACTACTCCCCTTACTAATTATTTTCAAAATTAATTTTAATTATTTACATATTCGTTCCATAGAGGCGACATATTTCTAAGACCCTCAATAACATTTGGAACAACACTTAAAACATAATCAATCTCTTCTTTAGTACTGTATTTCCCAAGACTAAATCTAATAGTTCCATGAGCAAACTCTACTGGAATCTCCATAGCTAGTAAAACATGCGAAGCTTTTAGGTCATCTGATGAACACGCTGATCCTGAACTTACTGCAATACCTTTAAAGTCTAATCTAAGTAAAATTGACTCTCCTTCAAGATATTTGAAAGTAACGCTTGATGTTCCCGGTAATCTATCTGCATTTTTACCATTTAACATGATTTCTGGAACTCTTTTTTCTATTTCTTCTTCAAAATAATCTCTTAACTCTTTTTCCCTATTATAATCTTCAACTCTTTCTGCTTCACAAAGTTCAAGAGCCTTTGCCATTCCTATGATTCCCGGAACATTATGAGTTCCCGGTCTTCTTTTTCTTTCTTGATGTCCCCCAGTAATAACCTTAGCTAGTCTAGTTCCCATTTTTATAAATAATGCTCCTACACCCTTTGGCCCATAAAATTTATGTCCAGAAAAAGTAAGTAAATCTACATCCATATCTTTAGGCTTAACTTCTACCTTTCCAACTGTTTGTACAGCATCTACATGAAAAACTATTCCTTTTTCTTTAGTTATTTTTCCTATTTCAGATATAGGCTGAATAACTCCTGTTTCATTATTTGCATGCATTACAGATACCAAAATTGTTGTATCTTTAATAGCATTTTTTAGGGCTTCTACATCAATAACCCCGTTTTTATCTACATCAATATAACTTACTTCGCACCCTTCTTTTTCAAGTTCTTTTATAGTAGTAAGAACTGCTGGATGCTCTATTCTTGATGTGATTATATGATTTCCTCTTTTTTTATAAGCTTTAACTACCCCTCTAATAGCAAGGTTGTTTGATTCTGTTCCTGACGCTGTAAATACAAGTTCTAATGGCTCAATACCTAAGATTTTACAAATAGTTTCACGTGCCTCTTCCATTTTAACATTAGCTTCTTGTCCAGCTCTGTGCATGCTTGAAGGGTTTGCGTAAATCTCTGTAAAAAATGGTAGCATAGCTTCTAGAGCTCTTTCATCCATTTTAGTTGTTGCATTATTATCTAAATATGCTTTCATAATCCTATCTCCTCAAAATTATGTTTTAAATTAATAATTCTATTCATATATAGAATCAATCTAAAAAAGTTTAACTACCAAACTATTTACTTTAAAAAAATACCATTCTACTACAGAATAGCATTGTTTAGAATTTTTGTCAATTACTATGCTATGATATTGCATAGAAGACCCTGTATCCCTTCTACCATAGCTATTACACCTAATGCCTCTTCTTGGTCATTCATAAATTTTATAGTTAATTCCTCTAATTCCTCATCAATTTTTTCTACAGAAACAAAGACTTTTTGGTCAACACCTAATCTTTTTAACCCCAATTTATTGTCAACTTTATATATTTTTTTTAATGCTTGCTTCAAAAATGCTTGAACTTTTGCCTTATAAGATTTTAAATTTTGTATATTTGGGTTTCTTACTAGCTCTTTACCCAAATGTTCTATATCCCTTAAAGCTGCTTCTAGCTCTTCTTTTACAAAACTCATTTCTACTTCCATTAGTTTATCTAAAAATGGACTAGTATGTAAATTTACATTTGCACTTAAGCTAGTTTTACTTGAAGCACCTACTTTTCCTCCTTTAGAAGTCTTATCTGTACTAGAAGTTCCTCTAGACAAACCTCCACTTCTACTACTACCTGTTCCTGATACTCTTGACATATTTCACTCCCGTTATTAATATAAATCATTATACTTCTTTTTCTCTAGATAATCAAATTTTTGTAGCTTTTTTGGCGAAATTGCAATATTCTAGTACTTCACAGTGGATGCAGTCAGGTTTTCTTGCCATACATCTAGCTCTTCCGTGATTTATAAGAAGATTTGGATACTTGAACCAATCTTCTTGTGCCACAATTTTCATAAGCTCTCTTTCAATAATTATTGGATTATCTCCCTTTACAAATCCTATTCTATTACTTAATCTTTTTACATGAGTATCTACTACAATACCTTCTGGTTTTTTTAAGGTATCTCCCATAACAACGTTAGCTGTTTTTCTTCCTACTCCTGCTAGATTAATTAGGTCGTCCATATTCATGGGGACTTGACCTCCATGTTTCTCCATTATTTGAGTAGCACATAGTTTTATATTTTTTGCTTTATTTTTATAAAAAGTAACTGACCCTATATGTTTTTCTATATCTTTAACATCCATCTCAGCAAAGACTTCTGGGGTATTTACTTCCTTAAACATTTTTCCAGTAACTATGTTTACTCTCACATCTGTACATTGAGCCGAAAGTATCACCGCAATTAATAGTTCAAAAGTTGTCGTATAATTAAGCATTACCTTTGGGCTTCCATAGACTTCTTCCAGTTTATTCAATATTATTTTTACTTTTTCTTTTTTTCTCATTTTAATCACTGCTTTCTATGAAAATGATTACTATCTCTAAAAATACTCGTTTTTGATTTAAAGTATCCAAAACCGTGCTTGTGCAGCACACTGCACCAGCGTGACGCTGGACCCAAAATGAAAACCCCCGCCGCAAGCAGCGGGGTATCTATTTAAAACAAAGTCATTTGTTCTTTCGGCTTTTGATAATGTATTTTTTTGTATTCTTTTTCTTTTCCTTGATTCTTTACATACTCTTTTATAATTGTTTCATTTGCATGTAATCCTACTGTACTTGCATAATATCCATCCGTCCAAAATTCTCCACCCCATAATTTCTTTTTGATTTCAGGATGTTTTTTAAAAACTTCTCTAGCAAGTATACTTTTTAATAAAGTTACTATTTTTGATACTGAATATTTAGGTACTGATTGCAATAAAAAATGAACATGGTCTCCTTCTGTTCCTATTTCTATGAATTCTATCTCATAACGATTTGATATTTCTAAACACACTTCTTTTATTGTTATATCTACATTTTCATCTATTACTACTTTTCTATATTTGGTTGGGCATACTATATGATACATGAGTACTGTCACATTATGTGATTTATGTATATATCTACTCAAATCACTTTCTCCTTTACTTTTTACCATATTCTAACATATCTTTTTACATATCAAAATATTTTACGCCGCAAGCAGCGGGGAATTAGACCCGAAGAGATTAATTAAAAATCGGTGTCCAGCAACCCTTGCTTGTCGGGTTTTTAGATAATCTTAGAGCTTCAGCTCTTAGATTATTCTTAGGCAGAGCAGCAGACGCCCAAGGTTTTAATTTTTTATATGCAAAAAGTGGACTAAGTCCACTTCTATATATTCAATATAAAATTAACTAAAAGTACCGATATATTTACATTGTACCTAATCATCTCTTTTAGTTCCAAGAGATATTCTAGTTTTTTTAGGTTTCTACTTTTAAGAGTCATTTGATAAAGTATATGCTCTAAGAAATCCCTGTTTTTTCCTATAGCCTTATCCAGTGTTTCTGCAAAAGCTATTTTATCTATTTCACTCAAATAACTTTTTTCTAATATAAAATCTTCTAAAGCACCATAAGCCCTTATTTTAGGTAAAAACTCTCCTGTTTCCAAATACTCTTTCATATAGATAGCTGTATTTTTATAGCTCTCCTTTGACAAAGTATAAGCTCCTGACTTAAATTCTCTAATGTCTTTAACATCACCTAAAAAAAAGTTATAAAGACTCTCTTCTACCCCCAACTCTTCATGAGTCAGCTTTTGAATCTCAATAGCTAGACTTCTTGATTTGATTGTAGGAAGAATGTTCAGACTATTAGCTAACAGTATAAAATAAGTATCTTTAGGTGGCTCTTCTATTATTTTTAAAAGAGCGTTACTTGCTTCTTTTCTAAGCTTATTTACATCTTCAATAATAAAGACTTTTTTTCCTATTTCATAGGAAGTTTCACTAGCATTTTTTATAAGCTCTCTGATTTGGTCTATTTTAACAGTTCCTTCAGAGGCGCTTATTATGTGAAGGTCTGAATAAATCTCTTTATTTATATTTTCGCAAACTCTACACTTATCGCAGAAATCATGGACACTCTCATTACAGTTGATACCTTTGGCAAAAGCTAAAGCAAACTCTTTTAGATACGCACCCTTTTTCCCATAAAAAAGATATGTCCCTG